>JAZNVJ010000184.1:0-13470 GCA_045592765.1 Alphaproteobacteria bacterium
TCTGATTTTGCGCCCTTGGCGACGACCATAAAAATGAGGTTCAGAGTTGGAAGACATTATGCAGTTCCTTTACTAAATCAGTCTTTTCCCAAGAAAAACAACCATTTTCTTGAGCTGTACGACCAAAATGTCCGTAAGCGCTGGTTGGGGTATAAATCGGACGACGAAGTTGGAGATGATTTATTATACCTTCAGGAGTTAAATCTATGTTGTTGTTTATATAGCTTAATAGCTCATTTTCATCCACTTTGGAAGTGTGATTGGTATTAATATACAAAGATAATGGTTGAGCAATTCCAATAGCATAAGATATTTGTAATAAACATTCTTTAGCCAATCCGGCAGCAACAATATTTTTAGCAAGATAACGAAGCATATATGCTGCAGAACGATCAACTTTGGTTGCATCTTTGCCAGAAAAAGCACCGCCGCCATGAGGTGCATATCCGCCATAAGTATCAACAATGATCTTGCGACCGGTTAAGCCGGTATCACCATCAGGACCACCTATAACAAAACGTCCGGTAGGATTAATCAAAATATTTTCTTCTTTAGGCAATAGGTTTTCGGGTATGATTTGTTTAATAGTGTTTAAAACAATATTACGCACATCTTGTTGAGATAAATTTTCAGAGTGTTGAGTTGATATTACTAATTTAGGAATGCTTATAGCTTTTCCTTGATCATTATATTCTATTGTTACTTGGCTTTTTGCATCTGGACCAAGATTGCATTTTTTATCTTTTTTGCGAATGAATGATAAATGTTCTAATAGTTTGTGAGATAAGAAAATTGGTAAAGGCATAAAATTGGTATCGTAACCTTCTTCTTGTTTGGCATAACCAAACATAATTCCCTGATCTCCAGCTCCTTGTTTATCTACGCCAAGAGCAATATCCGCTGATTGGTTATGAAGATAATTTTCAATAACTATATTTTGCCAATGAAAGCCATCTTGTTCATAACCAATATTTTTCACAATATTACGAACACTTTCTTCAACATCTGAAAGCGAAACATTAACATTTGAAGAAGTTTCTCCTGCGATAAAAACACGATTAGATGTAGCCATCGTCTCAATAGCGCAACGAGCAAAATTATCTTTAGTAAGATATAAATCTAAAATAGTATCAGAAATAGCATCACAAACCTTATCAGGATGACCTTCTGAAACAGATTCACTGGTGAATAATATAGACATTTTAGTTCCTATAAATTTTACGATATTTTAGTCAGGTATGTTCCGAGAACTTTGCGAATAGCTCCATTTTCAAAACAAATTTGAAAAGTTTTGCCATCAGTAGCAATAACTTTACCATATCCAAAATCTTGATGGTATACTTTGGTTCCAGTTAAATTTGCATAAGCATTGAGATTACTGCCATAGCTATAGTTGTTGCTAACAGTACTTCGACCATAGTTGTTTTGTTCCTTATAGTAGTTGGTATTATTTGTTGAATAAAAGTTATTACATTTATTATAAATGTCAATATTTGCCGAAGGTAATTCGTTGATAAATCTTGAGGGCATATTATTTTGCCATTGTCCGTAAACTCGTCGATTGTGCGCCATTGAAATATATAATCGTTCTTTTGCTCTGGTGATGGCAACATATGCTAAGCGGCGTTCTTCTTCAAGCGCCTCTTGTCCGCCTTCATCAAGACAACGTTGGTGAGGAAAGAGGTTTTCTTCCCAACCAGGAAGAAATACGACTTCAAATTCCAGTCCTTTGGCTGAGTGAAGAGTTATGATTTTAATTTTATTATCGTTGCTGAGATCATCTTTATCCATAACCAAGGCAACGTGCTCCATAAATTCAGATAAAGAAGCATATTTTTCAGAATCACTCATAACATTAATGAGTTCTTTTAAGTTTTCTATACGACCAGGAGCATCTACAGATTGATCAGCTTTTAGCATGTCTAAATATCCACTGTCTTCGATAACTTGAGATGCAATATCATCTGGAGATAAAGCTGTTAGCATTTGACGCCATTCATTAAATAAAGAAAACAAATTGTTTAAGGAGTTTTTTGCTTTACCGGAAATGGCATTTTCGTTTAATAACTGTTCTATTGTCATATACAAAGAACAGCGACGAAGTTTAGCTTCATTTTGGAATTTTTCAATTGATTTTGCTCCAATTCCTCGAGCAGGTTTGTTTATAATACGTTCTAATGCTAAATCATCATGAGGTTGTAAAATTACTCTAAAATAGGCCAAGATATCTCGTATTTCTGCTCGTTCATAAAATTTTAGCCCTCCAATAACTTGATAAGGGATGGCTTCGGAGATGAATTTTTCTTCAAATTCACGGGTTTGAGCTGCGGTGCGTACTAATATTGCCATTTGTGAATATTGATATTTTTGACGATAAAGAGATGATATTTCTTCAGCAATTGTTGATGCTTCTTCTTCACCATTGTAAGTACTGATAACCTTGATTTTATGATTCTCTGCTTTTTGAGCGGGGGAGTTTTCAGCAACTTTTAAGGTTTTTCCAAGTCTTCCGCTGTTGTGACTAATTAAATTTGATGCGGCGGCTAAAATATTAGCAGTTGAGCGATAATTTCGTTCAAGTCTGATAGTTGTTGCATCAGAAAAATCTTTGCTGAAACGTAAAATATTTTCAATTTCAGCACCTCGCCATGAATATATGGATTGATCATCATCTCCAACACAACATAAATTGCGATATTTTTGAGATAACAAGCGAATCAGTTGATATTGGCTTACATTAGTATCTTGATACTCATCTACCATGATATATTTGAAACGAGTCTGATAGCGTTCTAGTATATCTTTGTGCTCTAATAATATTTTTAAGGTATAAAGAATTATGTCGCCAAAATCTACGCAATTTAATTCTAACATTCTTGTTTGGTATTTTTGATAGAGCATTGTGGTAATATTTTCTTTGTATTCAGTAGAAATTTTATTAGCACTAAGACCTTTATCTTTGAAACGTCCTATTTTATCAAGTATAGCTTGTGGAGGATATTTTTGAGTGTCAATACCTTCGGTTTCCATAATTTGTTTTAATAATCTTTTTTGATCATCTTCAGCTAAAATAGTGAAATTATTGCTAAGTCCGACTAATTCCTGATAATTACGTAATATTTTAACACAAATACTATGAAAAGTTCCTAGCCATACTGAATTTGCCGCTTCTCCTATAAGATGTTCGACTCTTTCTTTCATTTCTTTGGCGGCACGATTGGTAAAGGTTACAACCAAGCATTCCCAAGGATTTGCTTTGTGGTTAGCAAGAATATAAGCAAGGCGGGTAGTTAGAACTTTGGTTTTGCCTGTTCCGGCTCCGGATAATACTAATAAAGGACCTTCGGTAGTTTGAACCGCAAGTCTTTGCTCCGGATTGAGAATATCAATCCATGGGCAAGTTGGCATAAGGGCACTGGCATTGTCAAAGTCTAAAGCAGTATTGTCACTTAAATCAAATATATTATCCATTGCTAATCTTCTTGTTTTTTTTGTTTGAAAGAAATATATATATTAATGAACTTGTTGTCAAAGGAGAATCGATTATGCCTAGAACTGTGGATGGAAAATATGTTACCGAAGTATCAAATTTATTTCAGCAGGGTGATGACTGTTGGCATGCCGGAAATTATGATGAAGCAAAAAGTGCATATCTTAAGGCATCGCAAATGTATAATGATAAAGAAGATGCTGAAGGTGAGGCTTTTGTATTGTTGCGTTTAGGTGAGCTGGAAACAAGTTTAGGAAATTATGATAATGCACAAAAAGTTCTATTACAAGCCGGAGAGCGAGTAAAATATTCTGATTTTGCGCAAAATACATATGGTGAAATTTTGATTAAATTAGCAAAAGTAGAAAATGAACGAGCAAATAATCAAAAAGCACTTGAATATATTAGTAGCGCCCAACAAGTTTTGGAAGCGATAGATAATAAAGATTTATTAGGTGATGCTTATGATTTAAAAGCATATATCTATCTATCTGAAGGAAATAATAAAGAAGCAATCAAGGCTTATGTTAAAGCAGCAGAGTTATATGGAATAGATGGCGTGGGACTGAAGGAAGCTTCCGTATTGAGGGCTGTTGCCAGAATCGAAATGAAGAATCGTAATTACGATAAAGCACATGATGTACTGGAAAGATGCAGAGATTTATATCGTGAAAATGGCGATTTATTAGGAGAAGCGTCGGCATTGTCAGCTATAGGTTGTTTGCGTTATGTTATCAGAGATATTGAAAATGCGCGTAAAGCATTAATGAAAGCTGTATATTTGTATGGAAAAGCAACCCATCATTACGCAGAGGCCGAATCGTTATTGTATTTGGCTCGAGTAGAAGCAGTTGATAGAAAACTTGGTGATTTTGATAGGGCTAAGGCGCATTATAAACGTTCAATAGAATTGTTTGATTTTTTAGAAAATGAAACAATGAAGCAAATGGTGTTGGATGAATATAATAATTTTTTAAATAGATTTTTGGGGTAGGAGTAAAAAAATGTCAGATATTCGTAAAAAAATTTTAGAACTTAAAAGTTATATGGATGCTAAAATTATCGGACAAGAAGATTTAGTTAACAAATTAATTATTACATTGTTAGCAGATGGTAATGCATTGGTGGAAGGAGCACCAGGATTGGCTAAAACTAAAGCGATAAAAACTTTAGCTTCGTCTATCAAGGCTGTATATAATAGAATTCAATTTACACCGGATTTGTTACCATCAGATATTACCGGTAGTGAAATATATGTTTCAGCAAAAGGGGAGTTTGAGTTTAGAAAAGGTCCGATTTTTGCTAATTTGATTTTGGCTGATGAAATTAATCGTGCACCTGCAAAAGTACAGTCTGCATTATTGGAAGCTATGGCTGAAAGACAAGTTAGTGTGGGTGGAAAACGTTATCAACTGCCGGAGCTGTTTATGGTAATGGCTACGCAAAATCCTATAGAACATGAGGGTACTTATAATCTTCCGGAAGCACAATTAGATAGATTTTTGATGTATGTTAAAATTAATCAACCTGAAGCCGAAGCTGAAAAGAAAATATTACGTTTAGTCAGAGATGAAATATCTTTTGCTAAAACGGAAATAGCTCCAATGTTAGAAGTGGCAGATGTGATTGCTGCACGTAAGGATGCCTTGAATGTTCATATGAGTGAAACGGTGGAAGAATATTTGGTGCAACTGATTATGGCGACCAGACATCCGGAAAAATATGACGCCAAGATGGCAGGATATGTTATGTTTGGAGCTAGTCCCAGAGCAACATTAGCTTTGGATAGATGTGCAAAAATAAATGCATGGATGAATGGGCGGGATTTTGTGAGTCCAGAAGATATTCAGGCGGTAATATATGAAATTTTGCGTCATAGAATAATCTTGTCATTTGAGGCACAAGCAGAAGGTATTACTACTGATGCGATAATAAGCAGAATCTTAAAATTAGTTCCACTACCATAGGCATAAATTAGATGAGTATCAAGCGTTGGTTGAAACCTCAAAAGCAAAAACAAAGTAGTAACGGATTGTTTGCAACTCTGGAAGAGTTGCTTGAAATGCGTCGTTATACTCCTTATCTGCAGGGAGTTAGGCAAAAAAAGAGCTTTTCTTGTCAAATGGGCGATATTCGGTCGGTTTTTAAGGGCAGAGGAGTGGAGTTTGAAGAAATAAGAAGCTATAATTTTGGGGATGATGTTCGAGATATTGATTGGCGAGTTACAGCTCGTAAAGAAAAGCCATTTACGAAAATATATGCAGAAGAGCGTGATCACGAGATATATGTCTGGGTTGATTTATCAGCACAAATGCTTTTTGGTAGTAAAAATGAGCTTAAATCAGTATCTGCCACTAAAATAGCCGCTTTATTAGGATGGATTGCACTAGAAAATAAAGATAGATTTGGATGTGTGATTTTTGATGGAGCCGAGTCGCAGATATTTAAAGCACAAAATAATAGAGCTCAATTGATGGCTGTATTAAAAAAATTAGCAGATAGTGGAAAACGTGTAGTGGAAAGTTCAAATCAAAATAAATCCGGTCTGATTAAATCATTGAAAGTATTAGAGCAAAATGTCAAAAATAAGGCTACCGTATTTATGCTTAGTGATTTTATGTTTTTGGGTGATGATGAGCGTAAACATTTAGCTGCCTTAAGTAAAAGAAGTAATCTATATTTAATTAATATTTTTGATGTATTAGAAGAAAATCCCCCGAAAGCAGGAGAGTATTTTGTTGAGTATGATGATAAGCGTTTGATTTTTGATAGTTCTTCTAAAGTGTATAAGCATGATTATTTTGCTTATTTTGCGGCTAAAAGAGAAGGGTTAAAAGATTTTTGTCGTAAATTTGGTTGTAAATTAATTGAATTTAGAACTGATAAGGATATTAGAAAGAATTTAAAATTTATATAGCAGGAATCTTGACAAAAAAATATTATTGTGGTATTTTCAAGTTTGTAATTATTTTGTAACGTATCATTGAGAAGAGAAGAACTATGGTTAAATCAAACGATAATACAGCTTATAAGAGAGGGCAAGAACTGCTTGATCAAGGAATGTATAAAGAGGCGGTAGAACAATTTGATGCCGCAATTAAAGAACAGCCTGATTCTTGGAAATCATTAAATTCTAAGGGGTTTGCTTTTCAAAAACTTAGTCGCTATACAGAAGCCGTAGAGTGTTTTGATCAGGCGTTAGCGATAAATCCTAATTCGGTAGAAGTGCTTAATAATAAAGGTGTGACATTAAGTATGCGTGGATTGTATAAAGATGCAATTCAATGCTTTAATGAAGCATTTGCTATGGATAAAACATCATTGGAAGCATTAAACGGTAAGGCAATTGCTCTGCAACATATGTTTGCTTATAAAGAAGCATTAGATGTTTTGGAAGAAGCAATGAAGGTTGATAATAAGCATGCTCAGACATTACTTAGTGTGGCTGTTACTTTGCAAAAACTTAAGCAGTATGATCGTGCGATTTCTTTCTTTAAAAAAGTTTTGGCTGCAGATAAAAACAATATTAAAGCTTGGAATGGTGTGGGTGTTACATATCAGCTTATGGGTGATAATAATTCGGCAATTAAATGTTTTACGAAAATTTTGAATATTGATAGTAAAGAGATTCAAGCGTGGATTAGTATTGGTTTTGTTTATCAGAAAATGATGAAGTTTAATGATGCGCTTAAATGTTATAAAAAAGCACAGATGATTATTGGTAATCGTTATCATCATAAGCTTTATGATGGTTTGGCAAGTTGTTTGACCAAGCTTTCTGAATTTGATCAGGCAATAGATGTTTATCAGCAAATATTTCAACGTGAAGAAGGTAAGAAAAAGTGGGATGCTCAGCGTTCTATGAAGTTTGTAAATAAGTTAAAACGTAAAAAAGCTATAGGAACTTTGCAAAGTTTAGTTCCTGATGATGCTCCGATGTCGGAAACGCCTGTTGAGGAATAAGATAAAAAAGAGCTGTTTCAACAGCTCTTTTTTTGTGACTAATAATACTTGAAAATTTGATGATGATAATTATCTCATAAATGAATAATCTTTTATGGAGGTAAGATAATGGGTACATTTTTGAAGTATGTTTTTTATATTCTTTTGATTTTCGTTGTTTATTTAGTCGGAAAAGGGATATATGAAGGATCAATAAATGAGCAGACAACCGTAGGAGCTGTTGTAGATCAAGTTGGTGAGGAGAGTAAGCAACTGGCTAAAGATGGTGTAAACGCAGTTGATAATGTTGTTAATGATATGGAAAAGAAATCAAACTAGATAATATGCGAGTGAAAATTCCAATAAATTTATTGGAATTTTCTAATTAAACTAATTTATCGATATCAATTAAATGTTCATTTTTTTCATAAAAATGTTTCAGATAATTGCGACCGGTGCGTTCTAACTCTTCATCTTTGATTATAGATTGATTGTTGTCATACACGCCAACTTTGTGGATAGCATGAGTGTTTTCAAGATGGGTATCTAATACTCCACTTGAGGCAATAGCGTTTATAGAGTTTGGAACATAAGCTTTAGAAGGTGAAAAATTGTTGTTTTCTTTTTCTTCTTGTTGTTCAGAAGGGTAATAATTTTCATGCTGATGGTATTCGGAATTATCATCACGTACCAAAACATTGTTTTGGGTATCTATATGTTCAATAAATTGTGTGTCTTTTCCATTAGCACTATATCCACGTTCAGTACGAGGAGATGAGGTTGAGGAGCCGACTTTTCTGGTGGCACTTATGCTCATTTTTTTTCTCCATATTAAAAATTGGCTTCAATTCTTCAAACCATATAGTTATTTTAACATAAAAAATATTAAATATCAAGGTAATAAAAACACCACCAAAATTGGTGGTGTTTGGAACATAAAAATGCTTTTTATATTATTTATTTTCTTTGTTTTTTATATTTTCAATTTTTTCTTTAGCTTGGTTGGCATATTTTTTTGCTTCAGGAAGGTATTTATTATAGAGGGTGGTAATCTTATTTTTTATTTCATCTAAGTTTATTAGTCCAAAAATTGCAGCGATAGCAATAACAATTAAAATCCATGTAAACATAAAATGTTCTCCTATTAATTAGTTTTGTTTAATTTATTAAGAACCTCAGTTGCATCATATTCCTCTTGATAAGGAATAATATTTTTTAATAATGAGTTGTATTGCATTTCAAGGTTTTTAATATTGTTAACTTTAGGTTTATTGTGTAGTATTTTTGTTAGTTTGGCAAATCTTTCCAATGATTTATCCGACATATATTGACAATTATCAGCAATTTGTTGCATTTCTTCCATTTTTCCGAAGGTATAGCATATTGCATCACATCCGGCATTAAGAGATTGTTGTGCTTTTTGTCCGATTGAACCTTTAAGGGCATGCATATCAATGGCATCGCTAATCAATAATCCATCAAAACCGATAGTCTTTCTGATTAGAAAATTAATACCTTTTGCACTTTGCGTTATTGGGTGCTTGCTATCTATTGTTTCGATTATAATATGAGCGGTCATACCCAATGGGGCATCAGATAATTGTTGAAAAGGATAAATGTCTTCTTCTAATTCTTGTAGAGAACAACTGATGCGGGGAAGGTTAAGGTGTGGATCAAGGGTTGCTCTTCCGTGTCCCGGTAGATGTTTAATACAAGGAATAATGGCATTTTTAAGGTAAGAAGTTAAGCTTGCTTTACCGATTAAGGCTGTTTTTTTTGCATCTTCACTATAACAGCGACTTTTGAGAGCAGCGGTAGTATTGTCGTGTATAATATCAAGTACCGGCGCATAGTTAACGTTTATTCCGCAAGCGTGTAAATCATCAGAGATTAGTTCAGCTTGGATTGATGCCGCTAAGATTGCTTTATCTGTAGAAAGCTTACCTATTTCTATAGCCGCTGCATAGCTTCTAAATTCCGGTTCATGTAAACGACGTACTCTTCCTCCTTCTTGATCGATAGCAATTAATATATTATCTCTTGGAATAACAGTTTTTATTTCTGCTATGAGCTTTTGCAACTGTTGTTTATTTTTTATGTTTCGCGAAAATAAATTTATTCCTAAAGGAGCATATTTGTTGAAAAAAAATTTTTCCTCGTCCGTAAGTTCGGTGCTACTACAAGATAAAATTGCGGGTAGGATTTGGTCTGTCATTTTTACCTCTATATTAACCAACTTATTATGGTTTTGGAGGTTTTAATTATATATGCTCCTAAAGGATTAAACTCAAACCCCAAATATCTGCTAATTAATGGAATTACAAATATTATAAAGATAATAAAAAGAGTCCCTTCTTTATATGAGGATAAAAATTTTTGGATCTTAGGATTTGATGACCAACCAAGAAGTATTTTAGAGCCATCTAAAGGGGGCAATGGTAATGCATTAAATATAGCTAATACAATATTAAATATAACCATATTAAGCATAAAAAGAGTCATAATGCCAGAAGTAAGTTGATGAGGGATTAATACTATTAATTTTAATAATAATGCAGATAGTATTGCAACGATTAAATTTGCCAGAATACCGGCAGAGGCTACGATAATAGTATCTCTTTGCGGATTGTTTAATTTTTTGAAGTTAACCGGAACAGGTTTTGCCCAACCAAAAACAAATCCAGTTTTAGAAAATAGTAGAAGAGCAGGAATAATAATGCTTCCCATAATATCAATGTGTTTTAAAGGATTGAAGCTTAAGCGTTTATTTATAAGGGCGGTATCATCACCACATTTCAAAGCCGCATATCCGTGAGCCAATTCATGTAAAACAATTGCCAGAATAAGAGGGATAAAACTGATGATGATACTTAATAGCATATTATTTTTTCTTTACAATACAAGTTCCGCCAAGAGCTTTAATATCATTACATAAACGATCTGCACCATTGCGGTCAGCAAAACCACCAGCCTTAAGGCGATAGAAGATACCTTTACTTCCTAAATCTGCGGTTTCAATTTCTTGAGGTTGCCCCTCTAACATCGGGTATTTTTTTACTAGTCCATCCCATGCTGTATCTACCGCATTACGATTTGGTGAAGAAATTAGTTGAACTTGCCATGGTCCTTTAACAATAATTGTTTTGGGTTCTTCTTGTTTTTCTTCTTTGGTAGCATCAATTTTTATTTTGACATCTACATTGGAAGTTTGAGCTACTTGAATTTGAGGAGTAGGAGCTTCAATACTTTCTTTAACTGTTGGAGTTGAAGTTGGTTGTTGCGATTTAGCTACTTCAATTGTTTCTTTGGAAGATTCAGCTTTGTCTTGAACAATTTCCGCAGGAGTAGGAGCAATAATTGGTGCAGTTGCCACCACTTCAGTTTCGGCATTTTGAATTATTTCTTCTGCTTTTTGGAGTGTGTTCTCATCAGCCATAACAATTGGTAGTTGAGGTTCTTCAGGTGCGGGAAGTAATTTTTCAACATTTGCTTCTTGAGATTCTTTTTTATCAATAATGTTGTATACAGATTTATCCTGATTTTCGATTTCTATTCCTCCTGGATCTGCCGGTTGTACTTTGACAGCTGTTTGCGGACGTCGAATAACAGGCAAATCTGCATTGTTATTATCTGCATAGCGTGGAGATAAAACAAACCATCCGACAATAGCGGATAGAATAATGCCTGCAGTAGTACCAACAAAAACATTTTTTGATCGACTTATTTCTTTTTTACGTTCCTCAAAGCTTTCATTTGGTTCTGAATTTAATTTTTGACGGAATTCATCAAGAAAATCGTCATTATTTTTATTGTTATTAAAATCTGCAAACATCTTATGCTCCTTGCTAAATTTTTTCTAATGCCTTAACAATAAACGAAAATGTTTTAAAATACCTTAACAAAAAATCAGAATCTGCTATAAGAGTCAAAAAGTTTGCGATGTTCTTCTACTGCCATCATATCGGTCATATTAGCTATATAGGTACAAATTGTTTCGGCAAGTTTAGATTCTTTGCTGCTAGGTGATAATTCTTGACGAATTTCCAACGGAAGTAATAGGTAGTTGTCCATAAACACATTAAAAAGATCTTCAACAATTTTTTGTGACTTCATATCCATTCTGGCAACTTGAGTGTTGGTATAGAAATGTTTTTTTAAAAATTGATGTAGCAGTTTGATGTTTTGATGCATATTGGGAGAGAAGCCTGCTGTGAATTTTTTATTTTGACGAACATCATTTGCAGTTTGTATTTTGTTTTGAATGATATTTGTTCTAGTGGTTTCCAGGATATCAAATATCATATCGGCAATGAGTTTGCGAGTTATGGCATAAATGCGAATGTTATCAGCGCAATTGGGGTTGTTTCTATCAAAATCATCAATAATATCTTTAATGAAAGGCAATTCTTTTAGGTCATTTAAGCTGAAAAACCCGGCTCTAAAACCATCATCAATATCATGATTGTTATAAGCTATATCGTCAGCGAAAGATGCTATTTGTGATTCTAAAGAAGAATAATGCTTTAAGTCTAAATCAAATTGGCGATTAAACTCTTTTAGGTAGGAATTATTTATTTTTTTTATAGGGCCATTGTGCTTGATGGTTCCCTCTAAAGTTTCCCAAGTTAGATTCAGTCCTGAAAATTGCGGATAATGAACTTCTAATTTAGTCATTATTTTTAATGAATTAACATTGTGATCAAAACCACCGAATTTTTGCATTGAGTTATTTAATCCTCGTTCGCCGGCATGACCGAATGGGGCGTGTCCTAAATCATGAGCTAGCGCTATAGCTTCGCCTAATTCCTCGTTTAATTGTAAGTTTTTGCAAATGGTGCGAGTAATTTGTGCTACTTCAATGCTATGGGTTAGACGAGTGCGATAGTTTTTGCCTTCATGATAAGCAAATACTTGTGTTTTGCCATCTAAGCGTCTAAATGCGGAAGAGTGAATTAATCTGTCTCGGTCTCTTTGAAATGGAGAACGAATAATGTTGGTGTAATCGGAATATAAGCGTCCACGGCTGTTTTGAGGATGAGTTGCATAAGTTGCTAGATTAGTCATTTTTTTGCTTTCAATAGATATTATTTTAGTATAATCTATAACCAATTCTGATAAAAAAGGGTTAATAATGAAAATAGCTACCTATAATGTGAACTCAATTAATGCAAGAATAGATAATTTGATGGCTTGGTTGAAAATAGAGCAGCCGGATATTGTGTTGTTGCAAGAAATAAAGACCGAGTTTAATACTTTTCCGTTTTTCGATTTGCAAACTTTAGGTTATGAAGCAAAAATATTAGGGCAAAAAAGTTATAACGGAGTGGCAATTTTAGCTAAACATAAACTTGAAGTTACGGCAGAGAATCTTCCTGATTTTAAAGATGAGCAAGCCAGATATTTGGAAGCAAAATGTATCATTGATGGGGTGGAGTATATCGTTGCATCAATTTATCTGCCAAATGGTAACCCTCCCTATAATGATATGAATGATGATAGCAGGTATACTTATAAACTTAATTGGATGGCTGCGTTGTATAAAAGAGCAAGCAAGTTATTAGAATTGTGTAAACCTATTATCTTGGGCGGTGATTTTAATGTTATTTTGCGTGATGATGATGTTTATAATCCTGATGAATTTAGAAACAATGCATTATTTAGAATAGAGGTAAGAAAAAGATTAAGAGCTTTGGAATATTTAGGATATTATGATGCGTTCAGATGTTTGCATCCGACTGAAAACGGTTATACATTTTGGGATTATGCTGGAGGGGCACTGCAAAATGATATGGGGATGCGTATAGATTATTTATGGTTATCACCAAATGCAGTAGACAAACTTATCAGTTGTGAAGTTGATAAAACCCCAAGAATATCGATAAAGCCATCTGATCATACAGTGTTGAAAGCGGAATTAAAATGAAATTTTTGTTTATTTTGATTATAGGGTTGTTTTTTGTGCATCCGTTATATGGAGTAGAAGAAAAGAGTTGGAAAATTCTTTTGGAACAAATACCGCAAAATTATATACAGCAAAT
>JAZNVJ010000185.1:0-6841 GCA_045592765.1 Alphaproteobacteria bacterium
TTGCATATGGTGTTGTTGCTGTTCCGCATGAAAGCAAGGCTGAACAAATCGTCTTAGTAACCAACAATACAGATGTTACTCAAGATTGTTTACATACCTATATCCGCAACAACGGTATGTCTGAGTTATATTTGCCAAGAGTAATTCTTTATCAGGATTCTCTACCGGTATTCGCAACCGGTAAAGCAGATAACATAACCTTAAAGAAACAGGTTATGGAAGAATTAGGATTAACTCCTAAAGCAGCTTAGCTAAACCTTAAAAACCTCACTCAACTGAGTGAGGTTTTTCTGTGTCCTAAAATTAACACAACAAAAAAACGCTTGAAATCAGAAGCGTTTTTTCATATTAAATAAACAGACTAGAAACCTTCAGTATCTAAGCGTTTACGAAGTTGTTTGCGAGCTCTGCGAACAGCTTCAGCCTGACGACGAGCTTTTTTCTCAGAATTCTTCTCATGACAACGACGAAGTTTCATCTCTCTGAAAACGCCTTCACGTTGCATTTTCTTCTTCAAAACTTTCAAAGATTGAGCTACGTCATTACCAATAACTGTAACTTGAACCACTTAAATCACCTCATTTCTACAATATCTAAAAGGTTAAACCAAAATTTGTACACTTTCTAACACAAATAATTTAATTTGCAAGCACTTTCTTGAAAATTATACCTGTCCATGACAATGCTTATATTTTTTACCGCTACCGCAAGGACACAAATCATTGCGAGCAACTTTGCCCCAAGTTTCCGGATTTTTAGGATCAACCTCCCCTTTTACATACTGAAAAGGCTCAGCCTTATTAGGATAATTTACAGCTTTATCTCCACCGATTAAAGATTCGGGATTTTCGTGAATAGCTTGCATATTGGTATGCTTTGAAACTTGACTTTCTACCATATCAGCATCTTTATTTTGAATAACTGTACGAAGCAAAATAAAAGTTACTTTTTCTCCAAGCATATTGAGCATTTCTGAAAACATATTAAATGCTTCTTTTTTGTATTCATTCAACGGATCTTTTTGCCCATATGCACGCAAAACAATTGTGTGGCGCATATATTCCAAAGTAGCAATATGATCTTTCCACAAACCATCTAACTCTTGCAATAATATGGATTTTTCTACCAAACGCACAATCTCTTCAGGAACTGTTGCATTTTTCTCTGCTACTTTGACATCAACATAATCAACAATTTTCTCAATCAATTTTTCGCTATCTATTTCAGCTTCTGTAGCCCAATCTTTAATTGGCATCTCCAACCCTGAAAAACGCATCAAATCTTGTTGCAACTCAGTAATTTGCCAATCTTTTGGAGCAGAACCATAATTAATACGATTATATACAATTGAGCGTAATTGTTCATGACGCATATCTTCAATAGTTTCTGATACATCATCTGCTTCCATAAGCTCTTTACGTTGCTCATAAATAACTTTACGCTGATCATTCATCACATTATCATATTTGAGCAAATTTTTTCTGATGTCAAAGTTGCGTTCTTCTACTTTTTGCTGAGCTTTTTCAAGTGCTTTGCTAATCCATGGATGGACTAAAGCCTCACCCTCAGGCAAACCCAAACGTTGTAACATTATACTCATTCTCTCCGAACCGAAAATACGCATCAAATCATCTTCTAAAGATAAATAAAATTTAGAAGTTCCGGGATCTCCTTGACGACCTGAACGTCCTCTGAGCTGATTATCAATTCGGCGGCTTTCATGACGCTCCGTACCCAAAATATACAATCCGCCGGCATCTTTTACTTTTTGTTTATCAGCTTCAACTTCAGCTTTAATTTTTTCACGCAAAACAGCTATTTGTTCTTCGCTCTCATCGCCTTTAAGTTCTTCTTTGAGGCGCATATCAACGTTACCGCCAAGCTGAATATCCGTACCGCGACCGGCCATATTGGTTGCAATGGTAATAGCTCCCGATACACCGGCCTGAGCCACAATATAAGCCTCTCGCTCATGATGACGGGCATTAAGCACTTCAAAATGGACTTTGGAAGCTTTACTAAGTAAATCAGCTACTAATTCTGATTTTTCAATAGATGTTGTACCAACCAAAACCGGCTGCCCTTTTTCATGACATTCCAAAATAGTCTTAATTATGGCATCATATTTTTCTTTTTCGGTACGATATATCTCATCGTGCAAATCTTGGCGTAAAACCTCACGATTCGTTGGAATTTCCACACAAGTTAAGTTATAAATATCATTAAACTCGGCTTCTTCGGTCATTGCTGTTCCGGTCATACCGGAAAGTTTGGGATAAATTCTGAAATAATTTTGGAAGGTTATTGATGCCAAGGTCTGATTTTCTGACTGAATTTGTGCACCTTCTTTAGCTTCTATTGCTTGATGTAAACCATCTGAATATCTTCTGCCTTCCATCATACGTCCGGTAAATTCATCAATAATTATCACCTTACCGTTTTTAACAATATAATCCACATCACGAGTAAACATTTTATGGGCACGCAAAGCCTGATTAACGTGATGCACCAAACTTACATTGGCAATATCATACAACCCGCCTTCATTAATTAAACCGACTTCTTTGAGTAAAGCTTCAATATGGGTCATACCGACTTCGGTAAGAGTAATTGAACGCATTTTTTCATCTATTTCATAATCAGCCTTAATCAATTGCGGAATAATTTTATTAACCAAAATATATTTTTCTGAACTATCTTCTGCCGCACCGGAAATAATTAATGGTGTTCTGGCCTCATCAATCAAGATTGAATCCACTTCATCAACAATCGCAAAATTAAACGGACGTTGTACCATATCAGCCCGTCTGAACTTCATATTATCACGCAAATAATCAAACCCGAGTTCATTATTGGTAGCATAAATGATATCACTGTTATAGGCTATACGACGTTCTTCATCGTTTTTTTCATGAACAATATAATCAACACTAAGCCCCAAGAAACGATATACTTGCCCCATCCACTCAGCATCACGCTTAGCCAAATAATCATTAACGGTAACAATATGAACCCCTTTACCCTCAAGAGCATTTAAATAAGCGGCCAAAGTTGCCACCAAGGTTTTACCCTCACCGGTTTTCATTTCGGCAATTTGCCCTCTGTGCAATACAATACCTCCTATTAACTGCACATCATAATGTCTTTGCCCCAAAGTGCGTTTTGCAGCTTCTCTGACTACGGCAAAAGCTTCAGGTAGTAATTCATCTAAGGTTTCTCCTTGCTTGATTCTGCTACGAAACTCTTCTGTTTTGTTTTTTAACTCTTCATCCGTAAGTTTAGATATTTCCGGCTCAAAAGAATTAATTTTTTCAACAATTTTATATTGTCTTCTGACATATCTGTCATTTGCGCTACCAAAAAGCTTGCGAGCAATAGATCCTATCATAGTATTGGTATTCCTTATTTAAACTTATCAATTAGTTTACATTTAGTGTTTTATCATTTAGAAGTCAATAGACAGATACTAAGTTATAAACGCCATCTAAAAAAAAGTTGTAATCTTATTGCTTTTTATTATATAAAACTTATAGCTGTTAATTTATTAGGAGATTAATTAATGAACAAATACAAAATAAGCACTTTAATATTAAGTAGTATGCTGATATTGAGTGCATCACCATCGTTAGCTGCCGGCAAAAACGGTGTTGCCGCAACCATAAACGGTAAAAATATTATGGTAGAAGAGATTAAAGAAGCTTATAATTTAGCTCCCGGCATTAAAGAAAAAGTTTCTTTTGATGAATTTTATAACAAAACATTAGATGACTTTGTTGCTAATGAATTACTTTATCAAACCGCCATCGCTAACAAAGTTACCGAATCTCCGGAATACAAAGCTCAACTTAAAACAGTTCAAAAAAGTTTAGCCGGAAAAGTATATTTAGAACAACAAGTTGACAAATTGGTTAGCGATAAAGAACTCAAAAAAGTATATGAAGAATATAAAAAGAACTTTAAATCCGAAAAAGAAGTTAAAGCTAAACATATCTTGGTTGATACCGAAGCAAAGGCTAAAGAAGTAATTAGCAAACTCAAAAAAGGCGGTAAATTCGATAAATTAGCTAAAGAATATTCCAAAGAACCTGCTGAATTAGGATACTTCACCAAAGATGTTATGGTGCCAGAATTTTCTGAGGCTGCTTTTAACTTAAAAAAAGGCAAATACACTACCGAACCGATTAAAACTCAATTTGGCTACCACGTAATTTTGGTAGAAGATATCAGAGATGCCCAAGCTCTTCCTTATGATAAAGCTAAAGATCAAATAAAAGCAATGGTATCTCAAGGAGCTTTAGCTAAAGTATTGAATGATATTTCTTCAAAGGCCAATGTTGTGCGCTATGACGCTAAAGGTAATGTTATTCCTAACGGACCGCAAAAATAATAATTACGTCAAAAGGGGTGTTTACAAACACCCCTTTCCATTTAATTAAAACTGATACTAGGCAATAATGTTGGGCATAATTTTTGCTTCTACGGTTTTAATTTTGGTTTTAATACCACTGCGCAAAGAATTAAGTTGTTTAGCCTTAAAAAAGTCTATAGTTTGATTACCCCGCACCAAATGACGAATATCAGAGCAAACACGACGTTCCTCCAATTTCAATTCACATAATTGATGCTGAAGCTTACTGGTTTGGTTTTGGTAAAACATAAACCTTTAGTCCTTTCACAAAATAAAAAATTTCTGTTAATTAATATTTTTTACTGGAATATTATTCAGAAATCTGTATTAGTATACATCAAATACAAACAAAAATCAATCAAAAAAGGAGTAAATTTCTTATGAATGGTAAAAAAAGAGTTGGAATCTTAACTAGTGGCGGCGATTGTGCCGGCTTAAATGCTGTTATTAGTTCTGTTGTTAAATCTGCAACAGCTAAAGGATGGGAAGTATATGGTATTCACAATGGCACCGACGGCATAACCAACAAACCTCATAGCTATGAGGTGCTTACCAATCATAATTTTGCAGATTCTCCATGGCCTCGTCTCAGCGGTTCTTATCTTGGCTCATTAAATAAAGGTGTCAAGATGGAATCATTGGAAGAAATGACACAAAAATTCGCTTTAGGCATAAAAGAACTCGGTTTAGATGCAGTAATTGTTGTTGGTGGTGACGGCAGTATGAATATTGTTTCTAATTACTGCAAAGGTAGCCTTGCTAGAGTTATCGGCATTCCCAAAACCATGGATAATGATACTCCTATTACTGAATTTTCCATCGGATTTCAATCTGCAGTTCAAGTTTGTACTACAGCTATTGACAGTCTTGAATTAACAGCCCGCTCTCATAACCGCGCTCTTATTGTTGAGGTTATGGGACGTGATGCCGGCCACTTAGCTATGCATTCTGCTATTGCCGGACAAGCTGATGTTTGCTTAGTACCAGAAATTCCTTATACAATTAATGGTGTAATTAATAAACTCAAACAAGTTAAAGCAAGTGGTCGCAACCATGCCATTATTGTTGTTTCTGAAGGTATTAAAACCGAAAGTGGTAATTTGGTATCAACTAAAAAGAATATGGTAGGTGAAGCTGTATATGGCGGTATCAGTCAATACTTATGTAATGAAATCAGTGCTCGTTATAATGAATTCCAGATTCGCAGTAATACTTTAGGGCATATTCAACGCTCCGGTACACCGATTGCCTTTGATCGTTTACTTGCTTATCTATATGGCGCTAAAGCTGTTGAATTATTGGAAAACGGCGAAGATAATAAAATGGTTATTTGGAAGAACGGACACGTTGGCTCTGTTGACCTAGCTGAAGTTGTTCGTCAAGGTACGACCTTGCTTAATACTAACAGTGACTACGTAAAAACAGCAAAAGAACTTGGTATCTATATTGGTGAAATTTAATCTTATTAATTTAAAGCAAAAGCCCTTTCATCTGAAAGGGCTTTTGCTTCATCATCTAATTGTATATTTCAAACACCATTCCTGCTGTTTGTTCTTATACAAATTCCATTTTCTTTTAACTGTTTCGTGCTGTTTTTCCCAACACTCATTCCCTTTAAAAAGAATATTAGGACGTAATCCTCCTTCATATATAGCCAAATCCAGAGAAAACTCCTCCAAAATAGCTATATGAACTACCTTCCCTACATACAAATCCATGCACCATACCGGACCTTCTATGTGCTCCGGAAATGTTGCCAGATACGCATTGCTGAAATGCGCATAAGCTGGTAACTTTCTTGCCAACTTTTCGCTCATAACCCTAGTCATAAGCTCCGGAGTTTGATACTCCTTTCTTTTCAATCTTGCCATAATATGGGTTTTTAGTTGATTAATATTACTGATACTGGTTAAATACCATTACCGGCTCTCCATTGAAAAATTCCACGGTAGCATAACCGTTTTCAATCTTGAGAGTAGCATCCCACTTTTCTACCGGATGAGCAAGTACTACTTCTTCTTTTCTCACTGTAATATCAACCAACGGATAATAGATTACACATCCGGCATCCACACTTGAATTATTACGGTGCAAAGAAAAAACAAAGCCCACCTGCATTTCAGGCAGACATGCTGCAAGATAGCACATTCTGCCTTTCGACATTGAACACTCTTTTGAGAGCATTGGAAAAGCTTTCATCACCTTCTCTTTGGCTGTTTCTGAAGTGATAGTCCATGAAGTATATGATTTTCTCATAATATTTGAATTAATTGTTAAACTTAATAATCTTAAAGTACCTTTAACTTAACCGTTCTTAGACAAAAGTCAACATAATATTGTCTATCATTACTAAATTTTTTGCTCTTTAAATCTCTAATATACGCAATATATAAAATACAGTATTTGTAAATAAGGAGATAAATCATGAATAAA
>JAZNVJ010000186.1:0-1536 GCA_045592765.1 Alphaproteobacteria bacterium
TGTAAAATCTCTGCTGGATATTCCTAAAGATGCAGAGGAGGCATCAACCCCTTTTATGGCCAAACCTGATGTTCTACTTTCATTAAACGAAACATTCAAATCACCTCCGGATAATAAGTTAATACCCTTATATCCGCTATCGCCGATTAATGAATCAAATTGTGCGATGATTTTGTTAAATTGTTGAGCATAAGATGCAACACTGTCCTGATCTGTCGGAGTAATGGGTTCTTCATCATCAGGTACTATATCGCCGGAATCATCGTTTCCTCCGGAGCCACCACCTGTGCCATCAATATTTACTGCATTTTTTACGTTGTTAATAAAATCTGATGTAGATTGAGTGTTTCCAGTTGCATAAGGGCTGATCAAATTAATCGTTTCTTCTATATTAGTTGCTGTAACTGAGACTAAATCAGATTCAATAATAAACTCTACCATTTCTGGATATTCGGCATAACCTAAGTTTATTTTTGTTCCAGATTGGATATAGGCATTATCAAACAATAATAAATCTGATGCTTCATTGTCAGCAACAATATTTATATTACCTCCAATAGTTGCATTTTCACCTGATACCGAAATTCCTGTACCACTATTACCAAGCACCTCACGAAGTACTTCATGTGCAGAAGTTTTTTCATTAACTACAATATTAAAATTACCATCTATATTACTTGCACCTATTCCTATTTGAGCATCTATAGAAGCGTTTCCTTGAACAATGCCACTTCCCATTACTCCCGCAAAAGCATCAATGGTATAGTTACCATCTATTGTTGCTCCGGTACTATTTAATGCTATTCCGAAATTATTAGCTACAATATTTACATTATCCAGATATACGTTGTCACCATTTGTAAAAATACCATTAGTATCTGATACAATATTGAGGTTCTGCAATACGACATCTCCTGATGACATAATTCCACTATATACCATTAAGGCTAACAGCAGCCACTCATTGCCCTCAAGTTGATCAATAACAGCTGAATTATCAAAAGTTAAGGTTACACTATCATCATAACCGGCAAGTGTTTTACCATCTGTAATTTCAATATAATTCAGATCTGTCTCGTTACCAACAAAATTCAAAGAATTCATGATAACGATTTTATCAATACTCTCATCAGCCAAAGCTGTTTTTAACTCATCTACGGTCCTTACTTGTGTGTAATCACTATAATCAGGGGTTGCAGCTCGGCGCATAGCAAAGGTTTGCATGGCTGGTGCAGGTTCAGAGGCCGGTTCAAGCATATCTGCAGTTGGAGTTTCTGTATTTGATGCGCCCATCTCTAAAACTTGAGTAGCAACAGCAACTGCCTGATTCAAAAATTCTGTTCCTTGTTCTAATCCGGTTGTTGCTGCTTTGATAGTAGAAATTGCTTGCCCCATAGCATCAAGTAAAGTGCTTAAATCATTAGCTCGATTGTTTAATGAACGTGCGGTGTAATATGAAGAAGGATTATCTATGGCAGAATTTACTTTGTTTCCGGTAGAAAGACGATTTTGCGTAACCCCAATCAGAGAGCTAGT
>JAZNVJ010000187.1:0-1523 GCA_045592765.1 Alphaproteobacteria bacterium
GTAGAAAGACGATTTTGCGTAACCCCAATCAGAGAGCTAGTATTCTTCAAGCTCAGGAGGTTCGAGCGCATAGATGCTGTTAAACTAATTGAGGGCACAACTTATTCCTTCACGAATATATTCGTCCATATATTATAATTAATCATTATAAATCGATAGTTCTACTATTATATAATCTTATCAACAGGAAAATGTAATTGTTCAGAACATTAAAAAAAGGGGCTTGGTTTCCCAAGCCCCCCTCTAATCACTAATAACTAACTGACTGGTCACTAATAACCGGCAATTCGCTTCAGTGCTTCTTCAACTTTTGCTTTGTTTTCTAGAGCTTCAGTTTGACGACGTTTTTCTTCTTCCACCACTGCTGCCGGAGCTCTTTCTACAAAACTTGGGTTACTCAATTTGCGAGTATAACCTTCAAGATTTTTGTTTAAGGTTGCCAATTCTTTATTAAGACGTTCTCTTTCGGCGGCAAAATCAACCACGCCTTTGAGCGGTAACAAAATTGTAGCTTCTTTAAACACCGCCTGAGCCATATCAGGAGTAATTTCTCCGCTAAATGATTCTAGTTTTTCAAGGCGAGCCAATGAACAAATAATATCATTAAAAGTCGTTAATTGTTGTTTTGATTGCTCAGATGCATCTTTGAGATAAACCGTAAGCTTAGTTGCTGCCGGTAAATTCATCTCTGCACGTAGTGAGCGAATAGCGGTAATAAGCTCAATACTCCAATCAATATTATTAAGTGCATTAGCATCAATATTTTCTGATTTTGGCCATTCCATATGGATTAATTTACAATTTCTTTGTGCGGTATTATCCCACAACTCAGTAGTAATAAAAGGCATAAACGGATGCAAAACAACCAAGATTCTATCCAATACCCAAGCAAAAGTTGCTCTGGTTTCAGCCTTGGCCTCTTCATTGTTGCCATAGAATATCGGTTTGCTCATTTCAATATACCAATCACAGAATGAACCCCATACAAACTGATAAACCGCATTTGCCGCATCAGAGAAACGATAATTATTCAAATTATCTGTTACTTGCTTAGTGGCTTCTCGAGCTTTTGCAATAATCCATTTGTTGGTCGGATATTGGCACATATCCGGATTGAAATTAGAGTTAAGCTTACACTCGTTCATTTCCCCAAAACGTGCGGCATTCCACAATTTAGTGGCAAAGTTACGATATCCGGCAATTCGAGATTCACTCATATTGACATCTCGTCCTTGTGTTTCCATTGCCGCCATAAAGAAACGTAAAGCATCTGCTCCATAGGTTTCGATTGTTTCCATGGGGTCGACGGTGTTTCCTTTAGACTTGGACATTTTTTGCCCTTTTTCATCTCTGACCAAACCATGGATATAAACTTTGCGGAACGGAACTTTTTTCATCATATACATACTCATCATCATCATTCTGGCAACCCAGAAGAAAATGATATCAAAACCGGTAACCAAAACCGAAGTCGGGTAAAATGTTTTAAGATATTCGGTGTTTTCCGGCCAACCGAGTGTTGA
>JAZNVJ010000188.1:0-7746 GCA_045592765.1 Alphaproteobacteria bacterium
TGACAGAATTTAATTTCGAAACTCTTGAGCGTGCTATAAGAGAAAAAGCATTTCTTAACTCTGGTGTTTATTTGAAATTGATAGACAATCGTGGTGCTGAGCCAAGAGAAGTTGAATTTCATTATGAGGGTGGATTAAAGGCTTTTGTTAGTCACATAAACAAATCTAAATCCCCATTGCATGAAGAAGTTATTTCTTTTGCCGGTGAAAAAAGCGATATTACAGTTGAATGCGCATTGCAGTGGACCAATGCTTACAATGAAAGTATGCTTTGTTTTACCAACAATATTCCGCAAAAAGATGGTGGTACTCACTTAGCCGGTTTTAGAGGAGCTTTAACTCGTTGTATTAATAACTATATTTCTGAAAACGGGTTGCTTAAAAAAGAAAAAGTTGAGCTTTCCGGCGATGATATGCGCGAAGGTTTAAGTTGTGTTCTTTCCGTAAAAGTTCCTGATCCGAAGTTCTCATCTCAAACCAAAGACAAACTGGTTTCTTCGGAGGTTCGTCCGGTTGTAGAAGGGGTGGTTGGAGACAAACTGAAAGAATGGTTAGATGAACATCCTAACGAGGCTAAAATTATCGTTGGTAAAATTGTTGAGGCCGCTACAGCACGAGAGGCCGCCCGCAAAGCCAGAGAGTTAACTCGTCGCAAAGGAGTGTTGGATGTAGCATCTCTTCCGGGTAAACTTGCCGATTGTCAAGAAAAAGACCCTGCGTTATCTGAAGTATTTATCGTAGAGGGAGATTCTGCGGGCGGTTCCGCCAAGCAAGGTCGTCATCGTCGCAATCAAGCTATTATGCCTTTGCGTGGAAAAATTTTGAATGTTGAACGTGCCCGTTTTGACAAGATGTTGAATTCTGCTGAAATTGGCACGATTATCACTGCCCTTGGCACAGGAATTGGTCGAGATGATTTTAATGCCGATAAGTGTCGTTATCATAAAATTATCATTATGGCCGATGCCGATGTGGACGGAAGTCATATCAGAACATTATTGTTAACGTTTTTCTATCGTCAAATGCCGGAATTAATTGAGCGTGGATATATTTATATTGCTCAACCACCTTTGTATAAAGTGAAAAAAGGCAATTCGATTCTCTATATTAAAAATGAACGAGAAATGGATGACTATTTGATTAGAGGCGGATGTGATGATGCTTCATTGACGCTTTCTAATGGTGAACAAATTGTTGGACAAGATTTGATAGATTTGGTTGAAAAAAATCGCAAAGCCAGAAGTTTAATTGGCACTTTAAGTAAAAATGTACCGGAAAAAATCATTGAGCAAATGGCAATTTGCGGATTGTTCTCTCCAGAAACTGTTAATGATAAAATGCTTTTGGAAACAGAATTAAGTAAATTGGTTGTTCGTTTGGATAATCAAGAAGCTGAATATGATCGAGGATGGAGCGCAAATATAGAAACAGATGGAAGTCTGGTGTTTGTTCGTACTCTTCGAGGTGTAACCGAAAAACATATTGTTGGCTCTAATATTTTAGACAGTCAAGAAGCTCAACTTTTAAATGGAATGAAAGATGTTCTTAAAGAGAATTTTGCAACATCTGCATTGTTAGTTTCTAAACAAGGTTTAGAAAAGACAATAACTGGTCCGGTAACTTTTGTCGATGCTATTATTGCTGCTGGCAAAAAAGGTATTTCCATTCAACGTTATAAAGGATTAGGAGAAATGAATCCTGAACAATTATGGGAAACAACACTTGATCCTGAAGCACGTTCATTGCTTCAAGTTAAGATAGATAGAATGGAAGAAGCAGATGAAACATTTGCAACTCTTATGGGCGATGTGGTTGAACCTCGTAAAGAGTTTATTCAAGAAAACGCTCTAAACGTTGTTAACTTGGATATTTAAGCTCTCAACAAGCAAAAAGCCTCGCAAAAGCGAGGCTTTTGATTATGCGGTAAAAATTATTTTATTAAACCGCACAAATACTTGGATAGCAAAAGCATCCACCTCCATTCCTAATTCGTTATAGTATGAATGCCATGGTGTTCTGCCTGTTTCTAAAGGCATATACCACTGTTGTAGCGGAAGCTTATAACCGCAGAGCTCAAGATACTTAACAACTTTTTTATAGTCATCATAGTTCTTTATGAGCAACTGAAATTCTGCTTTTGTCATTGGCTTTGCATTCATAGGTGCAAAGGTTTGTCGTGCATATTGCAGAACGTCGGTAAAATTGATATCCAAACGTCTTCCTGATTGTTCGGCACCATAGGTTCTGGCCAAGAACAATACTCCCTCAATTTCAACACCGATCAGTTCGCCGAGATCGGCAGTCAGCGTTTTAGTCTTAACAACATGTCCATTATGAGACTTAAAGACTACAGTAAGCGGAGAATTAAAGAAATTAATCCTTGTTTCTGCATACTCCCTTAGGAGTTCGTAGGTTGGACTAAATGAATCCAGAGCCTTAAAAAGTTCACTCTTCATAATATAATTTTAATTAGTTTGACATAATCTTATGGAATCATGCTTATCTTAGGATTTATTCTAATTTTGTCAAGACAAAACTGGAAAAAATCAAAATTACAAATATATTGACTAAAGCTAATCTTCAGTTAGGATATTTTATAATTCAAATATTGGAAAATAAGATGAAGCTCATCAAATATTTAATAACATTTTTAATATTATTTCCCACGCTTGCTAGAGCAAATTGGGAATATGATAGTTATGGTAGTATTGTTGGAGCTTATGGTTTTATGGATACGTCTTCAGATTATCCGAAACATAAAGATAATAATTCCGGTTGGGGCAGGGGTGAAATAAATAATTCTGCAATTTATTCATTTAATGAATACACATCACTTTCTTTTAACTTAGACCTTATGCTTGGGGTAGATCAAGAATTGCAGGTTTATAATCAAGGACGTTGGGGTGAAGAAGCTTATGCCATCTTTGATAGTTTGTATGGAAGGATTATGCTAGGGCAAACATTTAACGTTGCTGCGCAATTTCACGAAAGTGCACCGATGGTTGGAATTCTGAAAAATAATAATGATGTTGCAAACTTTATCAGCAATCCTAATTGGATAAGAAACTCAAAACAAACTAAATTTGCTACTCTTAATGCAACGTATATTAATACCGATGGTGTTGCGCCTAAAATAAGTTATATTTCTCCAGAAATAAAAGGATCTGTTATCGGATTTTCATATGTTCCCGATACTTTTAACCGCAGAGGTTTAATAAATAATCATGCCGATTATTCATCTAAAGAGGGGTATATTGCCTCGATTTATAGTAGCCAAGAATATAAAGGATTAAACATTAATGCTTCGGCGGCAATTGCCAATTTTAAAGATGATGACAAGGAGTTTTCTGCATCATTACAATTAAGTTATGGCAACTGGACATTAGGTGGTGGTTGGCGTAAAACCTATATTGACGGTAAAGAAAAGGTGCAAAAACACGATTCTCGTTTGCCTGAGTTTTTTGACGGATATCGAGAGGGAGAAGCTTGGGATGTTGGAGCTAAATATCAAATAGGGCCATATGAAGGTAGTTTATCTTATTTTGTATCTAAAGCTGACAATTCTTCTAATCAAGATAAGATTTTATCTTTTTCTAATAAGTACCAAGTAAATAAAAGTTTTGATACCTATTTTGCGGTTGCACATGTAGATTTTTCCGGAGATAATAATTATACATCAGATAATAATAAAGGTTATGCTTTTATTGGTGGTGTTGGTTTTAATTTTTAAGAGGTAAAAATGCCAAATATTTTAATTCTTTCTAAAAATGAATTATTTTTAGCTGATTTATCAGATCAAATACAGCATTATTCTTCTGACTATACTCTTACAGGTAAATCATCTATATGTTTAGCAGATATTATTATTGTTGATGAAGATGAGGAAACCTTATCCTGGGTAAGCAAACAAGAAATAAAAGCACCTATAATTTTTCTTGGAAAAAAGGAAATTAAAGAAACATCGGGGGTAAAAATTATTGAGAAACCGATAAGTTTATTATGCTTTTTAAATGAGCTTAACTCTTGTATAAATCTTTTTTCCAATAGCAAAAGCGGGCATTTATCTTTTAACAATTATATTGTTATGCCGATGAATAAAGAGATTATCAACAAGCGCAATAATGAAGTGACCAAACTTACCGAAAAAGAAGTTGCCATATTAAAATATCTTTATAAAAACAAAGACCGATTAATTAGCAAAAATGAGCTTTTGCAAGAAGTTTGGGGCTATGCTCCGGATGTCAGCACACACACTATTGAAACGCACATATATCGATTGCGCCAAAAGGTAGAAAAAGATAATGAGGATGCTCAGCTAATATTGACGGTAGAAGGTGGCTACCAACTAAAGGTTTAAGAGATAAATCCTCCTGCTTGCATTTTAAATAATTTTGCGTATTTACCATTTAATTGAAGCAGTTCTTCATGAGTTCCTTCTTCTATAATTTTTCCCTTATCAAACACCAAAATTCTATCCATTTCTTTTAAGGTAGAAAGGCGGTGAGCAACTGCAATTACCGTTTTCCCCTTCATTAGTTCGGATAGAGATTTTTGAATGTGTTTTTCGTTTTCGGTATCCAAAGAAGATGTTGCTTCATCAAAAATTAAAATTGGCGCATTTTTCAAAACCGCACGAGCAATGGCGATTCGTTGCCTTTCACCACCGGATAGGATAACCCCTCTATCTCCGACTTTAGTGTTGTAACCATTTGCTAGTTTGTTAATAAATTCATGCGCAGAAGCCTTTTTAGCAGCACAAATCACTTCTTTTTCCGAGGCATTTGTTTTTCCATAACGAATATTATCAAATAGCGTTCTATTAAATAAGCAAACGTCTTGAGGAATTGTTGCAATATTTTTGTGTAATGATTCTTGAGTAACCGAACGAATGTCAATACCATTTATTTCTATAGATCCGTCTTTAACATCAAAATAACGAGCAATAAGTTTTATAAATGTAGATTTTCCGGCACCGCTTGCACCAACCAAACCGATTTTTTCACCTTGTTTTATATTTATGCTTAAGTTATCAAAAATTTTTCGATTATCCTTATATGCAAAACAAACATTTTTGAAGCTGATTGCCGCTTTTTTTATTTTTAAGGTTTTCGCTTTTGGGGAGTCTATAATATCCGGTTCTACTGCCAATGTTTCCAGGGCTGAATTGATTCTGCCAAAAACTCTTGATAATTGGTTATATCCGTAAGTAATGTTAAAAACCACCCCCGACATAGTTGTAAATAATCCGTTTACGAATATAAAATTTGTTGCATCTAAAATATTGTTTTTCAAAAGCCATGCGGTGTACAATAAAAATAATAAAAAAGAAACAACGACAGCTGTATGCTGTATAAATATAATTGTTGCTCGTCCGGTTTCTTCTTTGCTTTCAGATTTTCGCAAAATTCTAAGAGCTTTAAGCAGGTTTAGTCTTTCAAATTTGAAATTGGCAAAACTTTTAATTTCACTATAATTTGCAAGCGAATCAACAATCATACCATTTGCAAAGCTTTGTTTTGTTGCAGAATCTTTAGAATATTTATGTAGTTTTTTACCCAAATAAAACCCAAGACTAATGATAGAAATAGCCCAAATAATAAAAACAGGGGTAAGATACAGGCTTACCGAGCTTAAAACGATTACTCCGATAAAAGCATAACAAACACTCCAAACACTGTCTATGCTATGATGAAAAAGTTCAGTAACACCGGATTGCAATTGTTGCACTTTGTTCGATATATTTCCGGACATTTCTTCTGAAAAATAAGCAATTGAGTGCTTATTTACATAATCAAAAACATCTCTGATAACCATAGTTCGTATTTTGGGAGTTATTTTTGCAGTTATAATAAATCCGCTGTTAGGGATTGCAGATCCCAAAAGCTGCAAAGTAAACGCTAAAAAGATAAACGTTAATAAATTTGACCAAGCATCAGGATAGGTATTAAAGGTAGCTACAGTTTCATAAATTTTTGCTAGATAATACGGGGTAAATTGACGACATAGTTGTCCCCATACTAGCAACACCAACATAAAAACCAAAGCGGTTTTAAAAATTTTTGCATAATGTAATACAAATTTTGCTGCAGTTTTTTCCATTTTATGCTACTTTTTAACACTAAATTGACACTTTTGGTTTATTGTTATAACATATATACATATTTTATGCAACCACTGAGGTGATAGGAATGGAAACTCAATATTATACACTTATTGAAAAACAAGACTTTTATGAAATTATTGAGAATAAATATGGTGAATTAGCTATTTTTATTGATGCGAGAGAAGGTGCTCCGGTTGAACCGGTTTTAGAGTTTGACGGCAAAAAAACCGCATTATTGAAAAGAGACGCTCGCCTTGCTGTTCGCTTGGATAATATTCATGAAGAAACCGTTGCACCTTTAGCTGAATCGGAATTTGTTTTAATTGTTGAGCTTAAAGGTCGTATGGTAGAAAGAACTTATGGTGTTCCGGTAGATAATGTTGAAGAGATTGTTTTTGAAGGCAAAGCAACCAGAGCCGATGAGTTGGTAAAAGCCAAAAGTCGTGACGATTTACTAAAAGAATTTGGTGCAGTAAAAGTTTGGTCTAGTGGCAAATAAGGTGAAAAGATGATTGGATTGGTTTTAGTAACACACGGTAATTTAGCCAATGAATTTGTGTCAGCAATGCAACATGTTGTCGGCAAACAAGATGGTGTAGCAACAGTATGTATCGGTCCCGAAGACGATATGGAGGTTCGTCGCAATGAAATTATTCAAAAAGTTACAGAAGTAAACGTCGGTAAAGGAGTTGTTGTTTTGACAGATATGTTTGGCGGCACTCCGTCAAACTTAGCAATATCCATTATGGATAAGGCAAAAGTTGAAATTATTGCAGGTGTAAATCTTCCAATGTTGATAAAAATAGCCACTTTGCGCAAAGAAAAAAATCTTAAAGAAACTGTAGAGGGAGCACAAGAGGCGGGCAAAAAATACATTAATATTGCTTCTCAGCTTTTAGGATAGAATTATGACGGAAACATATTGCAAAGACTTAGAAATAAAAAACAAAAAAGGTTTACATGCTCGTGCGGCAGCAGCTTTTGTAAAAACCATTGAGCCCTTTGATGCTGAAGTAGAAGTTGAGCGCATAGGACAAAGCGTTAGCGGTTGTTCTATTATGGGATTGATGATGTTAGCTGCCTCTAAGGGAACGTTTATTAAAGTAACTTGCTCCGGAAATCAAAGCAAAGAAGCTATGGAAGCCTTGGAAAAATTGCTAGATAATAAATTTGGGGAAGAATAACTTGGTGCAAAAGAAGCAAAAAGCTCCTCGCAATAAAACCATAGAGCTGTCTCGTATTGAGGCGGCTTTATATCTATCTCAAGCGATAAAATTAAGCTCATCCATATCAGAACAAGAAGTAGAAAATCAAATTATTTGCCAAGATTGTTTTAAGGCGATGGATTTGTTGCCGGAGGGTTGCGTAGATTTGATGGTAGTTGATCCTCCTTATAACCTAACTAAAAGTTTTGGTAAAAACATTTTCAAAGCGATGGACGCCAAAGAATATCTGCAATGGTTAGATAAGTGGATTTCAAAAACAGTCAGACTTCTTAAAGAAAACGCATCAATTTATATTTGTTCAGATTGGAAAACATCATTATTTATTCCGGAGATTGCCGGTAAATATTTTTTATTACAAAATCGCATTTCGTGGGAACGAGAAAAAGGTCGCGGAGCTCTAAATAATTGGAAAAATTG
>JAZNVJ010000189.1:0-5249 GCA_045592765.1 Alphaproteobacteria bacterium
GAAAAAGTTAATGATAGGCATATTCGTTTTTACAGTAAAAAAGGAAAAAACAACAAAGAACTTCCATTGATTCTTTCTCAATTTAAAATTTATTCCAAAACAGATTGGGAGGGAAAAGATTTTGCCAAGCCTACATTGCAAGTACCAATAGGAAGTGGTCCGTATTTATTAGAAGATTTTTCTGTTGGCAAGTTTTTAACATTTAAGCGCAATCCTGATTATTGGGCAAAAGATATACCAACCCGTCGAGGTTTTTTTAATTTTGATGAAATACGCTATGATTATTATCAAGATACAACGGTAACTTTACAAGCGTTATTTGCCGGCAATATAGATATGCGAGAAGAATACATAGCTAAAAATTGGGTTGGAGGCTATAATAATGACTTAGTGAAAAAAGGTTTGGTTATAAAAGAGAAAATAGCTCACAATCAGCCCGCAGCGCTACAATATTTTGGTTTTAATAACAGATTACCTAAGTTTTCAGATAGAAGAGTCCGCGAAGCTATAGGACTGGCTTTTAATTTTGAGTGGGCTAATGAAAATTTATTTTATAATCAGTATCAACGTATAGATAGTATATTTTCTAATACCAAGATGGCTGCTAAAGGCGTTCCATCAGGCAAGGAATTAGATATGTTAACTAAATACAAAGAACATCTTCCTTCAGAGTTATTCTTTAATAAGTTTAAATTACCTCAACATAAAAACAGTGCTGATACCAGAAAAAATTTGCGTCAGGCTGTATCTTTATTAAAAGAGGCTGGATATGATTTTGTTGATGGTAAAATGACAAATTTGCAAACCGGACAACCTTTAGAGATAGAGGTTCTTGGGAATGCGGCTAATGGCTCTTCTTTTACTAGGGTTATGTTGCCATTTATTGAAAATCTAAAGAAAATTGGTATTAAGATGAGATTTCGTAATTTAGAGGTAAATATTTTCAAAAACCGCTTAGATAATTTTGATTTTGAGATGGCGATTTTAGGCGTAAGAATGAGTAATTTACCAGGTAATGAGCTGAAAGAATTGTGGGGGAGCTCAAATGCCGATGTTAAAGGCTCGTATAATTATATGGGAATAAAGAATGAAGTTTTAGATGATCTTATTCAGATTATTGTTTCTTCAGAAAACAAGGAAGATTATTTGGCTGCCATAAAAGCTTTAGATCGAGTAATAATGTTTAATTACTATTTTATACCTCATTGGTACTCTCCTCACGACAGGGTTGCTTATCGTAACGGGTTTAAGCATCCGCAAACAGAAATTCCGGTCGGTTTTAATCCGTATATATGGTGGGAGGATAAATAAAATGCAAAAGTATATCATTAAACGGCTTTTTCTTATTCCCATAACATTATTAGGTATATTGTTCTTAAATTTTATCATTATCCAGTTTGCTCCCGGCGGACCTGTTGAGCACGTTTTAGCAAAATACAGCGGAATGAATATTGATGCCAAATCATCAATTTCTGGTTCATCATCAATGCTTCAACAAACATCGTCAAACAAATATCAGGGAGCCAGAGGAGTTCCTGAAGATTTGATACAAGAGCTTGAAAAGCAATTCGGATTTGACAAGCCTGCATATATAAGATTTTTCAAGATGGTTAGTGACTATTTTTGCTTTGATTTTGGTAAAAGCTTTTATCACGATAAAACGGTTTGGCAACTTATTAAAGAACGAATGCCTGTATCAATTTCTTTAGGATTATGGTCGACTTTGATAATATATATGATATCGATTCCGTTAGGAATAAAAAAAGCCATATCTGATGGAGGCAAATTTGATTTTTGGAGCTCTGTTTTGATAGTTATAGGGGCCGCCATACCTGTTTTTTTGTTTGCTGTATTTTTAATAGTGTTTTTTGCGGGAGGAACTTATTTACAATGGTTTCCTTTACAAGGATTAACTTCAAATAATTGGCATGAATTAAGCTTATGGAGCAAAGTTTGTGATTATTTATGGCATATAACCTTACCTGTTACAGCATTAGTTATAGGTGGGTTTGCAAGCTTAACCATGCTTACTAAAAATTCATTTTTAGACGAGCTAGGAAAACAATATGTTTTAACGGCTAAAGCTAAAGGTGTGTCACAAAAAGATGTTTTGTATAAGCATGTTTTTCGAAATGCTATGTTAATTGTCGTTGCCGGTTTTCCAAGTCTCATTATAAAGATGTTATTTACAGGATCATTATTGATAGAGGTAATTTTTTCTTTGAACGGATTGGGTTTGCTTGGCTATGATGCTATTATGACCAGAGATTATCCGGTAATATTCGGAACATTGTATATTTTTGCATTGCTTGGTTTAGTACTAAAGCTTATATCTGACATTATCTATACGATTATAGATCCTCGTATAGATTTTTCAGCTCGCTAAGCAACAAATAGATCTTTAATTTTATCAAAGAAACTCTTAGCTTCCGGTTGACAGCTATCATCTTTACTTATATTTCGAAATTCTTCCAATAGTTCTTTTTGTTTTGCAGTTAAATTAACCGGAGTTTCAACTCTGATTTTAACAAACAAATCACCACGATTTTTAGATCGTAGAACATTCATTCCTTTATTTTTCAAACGTACAACTTGATCGTTTTGCGTTCCTGCGGCAATTGATACCTCGAGCTTTTCGCCATCTATTGCCGGAATCTCTATTTTTCCGCCAAGAGCAGCACAACACATCGAAACAGGTACTTTAGTATAAAGGTTTGCGCCATCACGAGTATATAATTTATGTTCTTTTATATTAATAAAGACATATAAATCTCCATTTTCACCGCCTCGAATACCGGCTTCACCTCCTCCGGCGATTCTCATTCTTGTATCATCTTCGATTCCTGCCGGAATTTTGATTTTAATAGTTTTTTCCTGATGAACAACGCCTTGACCTCTACATTCGCTACAAGGTTCTGTTACCAATCTTCCGGAGCCTTTACAATAAGGGCATGTTTGCTCAACCACAAAAAAGCCTTTTTGTGCTTGAATTCTTCCTCGCCCATGGCAATGTTGACAAATAGGCGCTTCTTTTCCATCTTTTGTTCCATGTCCGTGGCATTTTTCACAAACTACAGATGAAGGTATTTTTATTTCTTTTTCAACACCGAAAAAAGCATCTTCTAAAGATATTGTTAAGTTGTAGCGCACATCTGCGCCCGACTGAGCATAAGCAGCTCCTTCTCGTTGTCCTCCGCCCATAAAATCAGAAAACACTTGCGAAAAGATATCTGAAAAACCGCCCGTGCCAAAGTTAAATTCAAATCCGCCAAATGGATTACCTCCGGCACCATTACCCATTCCACTAGCAAAAGCCTGATGCCCATAACGATCATATGCGGCACGTTTTTGCTCGTCTTTTAAGACTTCATAAGCTTCATTGATTTCCTTAAACTTGGTTTCTGCCTCTTTATTACCTGGGTTTCTGTCAGGATGATATTGCATTGCCAACTTACGGAAAGATTTTTTAATTTCATCCCCGTTTGCGGATTTTGTTATACCTAAAATTTCATAGTAGTCTCTGTCGGTCATTTTTATTTTGCCATCTTGTCTAAACTTATTTCATTACTTAGGGTAAAAATCCTCAAAAGGCAAGCAATTAAATAAAATATTAAATATTTTCCGGATACAATGAAATAAAAATACGCATTGTAGACAAAATACTTGCCATATTTGTCCGAATATGGTAAAGTATTAGTATATAAATCTTAGGAGACATCCAATGACTATGTTTAGTAAAGAACAACTTGAAGAAATTAAAAATAGCGATGATTTTATAGATTTTCTTATAAGCAAAGGCGAAAATGCAGATGAAACAGCTGCATTAAATGAATATTTGCAAAATAACGATGTTCTAGCGGGCTGGAGAATCAAATTTGCTAAAGAGGATATGGATAAAGCAGATACATATTTAAAAGGTGAACAAGAAGACATTTCTTATACCTATGAAGTAAAGCCTCGTAAACAAGCGGATAGAGCACTTAAAATTAAAAGACAAGGACAAAGCGATGAATTTGAGCTTGAAACTCAAGGTTATCACCCAAAAACAGGCGGAAAAATAGGAAAGGCAACATCTGCAAAAGTTGTAATGTCAGGTGACAACAAACAAGAATTGGAAATTTCCGGTGTGTTGGGTGAAAGTATCCCCTATGTTATGAGCGTAAATTCCAATATCATTAGTGTAAAAATAGAAGGTTATGATGAAATTTTGTTTGAAACAGAGGGTAACGGACACACAGAGGTTCAAGCTAATGTATTGGAAGTATTGCAAAGAACATTAAAAGAGAGAGGCGCTGAAAATGATACAGCAATATCATGGTCTGCAGATTTGAGTAAAGTCTACTCTGATTCCGTATATGCCAGAGATTTCTTAGTTGAAGAGAAAGAAGGTAAGAAGGGAACGAAGCATCACCTTAGCCGAATATCTTATGTATATGATGAAAAATTTAAGGAAAAAGATGCTCCTCTGCAAGATGAACAAAAATCTGCCCAAGAACAATTAGTTGAAGCCGAACATGAATTAGAAGTTCATCTTCATACAATTTATGCCAATAATATTCTCCAATCTGGTCAAGATTTACCTGAAAAATTTTGGGAAACCGAAGAATATAAACAATGGGCAAGTAATTATAATGATAAAGAAACTCAAGAACTCAAAGATAAAATCAGACGTTTGCAAGCAAAAAATATAGAAAAAGAAACAACCCTTCAATCTCAAGAACGTTATGTACCTGATTTAGCCGCTGCATTAACAAACCATGGTTTTAATGATCCGACATTTGTAAATGGTATTTATGGTTTGCTAGACAACATTGAAGAAACCGATGTTAAGAAAAAAGACTTTTATGAAGCTGTTATAAATGCATATGAGCAAAGAAACGGATACTTGGAGCTAAATAATCATCTGAAAACCGAAGAAGATGTCAAAATGGCGGAAGATGTAATGCGAGCTTTAGGCTATGATTTGCCTGAAGGAACAGATTATCAGGAAGAAAATTCTGCAAGAGTAGATTTTCCGGTAAGAAAACAAAAGATAGAAGATGATGAAAAAATTATTCATGATGATGAAAAAATTATTCATGATGATGAAAAAATTATTCATGATGATGAAGAAGATATTCGTGATGATGAAGAAGATATTCGTGATGATGAAGAAGATATTCATGATGATGAAGAAGAATATGAAATTTGGTATGAGGATAGAGAAAAAGAAATAATCGAAACAAAAGAAATTGATATAGAAGTTCGTG
>JAZNVJ010000190.1:0-9647 GCA_045592765.1 Alphaproteobacteria bacterium
AGTTGCCAGATTACAAGAATGGTGTGATCACGTGAAAAATAAAAAGGTTAAGGAAAAGGATATAGGTCATGTGGTTGGTGCTGCAAAAGGATATCTTAATGGGAAAACACAATTAAGAGACAATTCAAATAGTGTTGCTACTAGTGTTGCTACGAATGTAGAAGAAAATCCTGTTGGTTGGGTGCAAGAACAATGCCAATCTCAAAAAAAAGAAAGGCCAAATTATGATGTGGTAAATGTTATTCAAATAGGATCTTCATCTATTGTTAGTGTGGAAATGAGTGCAGGGTGGCTAGATGATAGTATTTTTTGCACCTCTAAGAATAAAGCAGAAGCTAAAAAGCTTTGTGCTAAAAAATGTGCAGAACAATATTTTGGTGTAAAGTTTGAAAAAGAGCAAAAACAAGGTGGTGAAAATAGAGTTGAAGAAACTCAAAAGAGTGCAGGGAAAACAGGTGAGCCAGATCCTTTTACTATAAAGCAATGGGATAAAACCCCTGACTGGGCTCTGTCTGAATATTGCAAAAAGTACGGTATAAAATATGGTTTTAATGAAACTGATGATGGTGAATACGTCTTAATGGTCGGTGATGATGTATATCGTACATCTACTTATGATTATATTGAGGATAAGCCTAAAAAAGAAATGGATGCCAAAATAGAGTTGTCAAGGCTATATTATGAAGACAATCTTAAGGCAAAAGTTCGTAATGTACATCAGGAAAACCGTGCCAAAAAACAAACCAAAGAAGGTTATGGCATAGAGGTTCCAGATTATAATTGGGAGGAGAGTAAAGCTTGGGTAGTATTATTGAACCAGTTTTGTTCTAAGGCATACCTAGATTGTGAATATAAATATGCTATAATTAAAGACGGAAGAGAACAAAAAAGTAAAGCTCCAGATAAGCTTAGTAAAAATGCAAGGTGCGAAGGTGAGACGAAGGTTGTTTATTTAGAAATGGATAAAATGGAAGGAGGCATTCGTTGTGAGGGTGCTACTTATGGTGAAGCCCAATCTTCTGTAGCAAAAACTTGTTTGCATTTAATTTATTTGGAACAAAAAATAGCAGCAGCTAAAGAAAATGGAAATGATAAAACGGCTAGAATTTATATGCAAAAGAAAGAAAACCTAGAGGCAAAATATAAGGTTGGTGTTCGAAAAAATAATGCATCGTCTATTCAGCCTAATTATAATGACTTGTTAGCTAAATATGGAAAAGGAGCTAAAAGTTAAAAGATATATTATATAATATCAAAAGGCTCTGCAATTTTGCAGAGCCTTTTGATATTATGGCTACCTGAATTCTTCCGGAATGTATTCTGTTTTTCCGGCATTGCGTAGTTCGTTCCAGCGGTGTTCTTTAGCTAAAACATCCCATTGTTCATTTTCTACAAGAATTTGTGTTTGCCCATGTTGAGCAAGAATGTTCCATTGCTGATGTTGAGCAAGCAGATTGTACTGATGATAAGCCGCAAGGGTATACCACGCTTTGCATTCTGCCAAAAACTCCCATTTTTTGTGCTGGATGAGGTACTGGATGAACCATTTCTCATTTTTACAATTTGGATAACGGTCTAAAATGATATTCCATTTTTCGTTGATTACGAGAGTTTCGGTGCGGCACTCTTTCCAACATCCATGTTCTATCAAAATATCATCATGACCATATTTTGAAATAGTGTCCCAACGCTCATTTTCCGTTAAAATATTGAACAATCCTGCCTCAGCAAGAGCGCATTCTCCGATAGGAGTTTGCAACAGAACATTTATCAATGCTGTTGCTTGTTTTTCGTTTAATTTCATAATACTTAATTTTAATTATTAGGTAAATAATCGTAGAAAGCTGAAAAAGTATAATAATATTTTTTGAGTGTCAATAATTTTGAGAGATTCTACTTGACAAGATGATTTTAAGAGTATATTAAGCAGAGCAATGAATAGTGAAATAACTATTCAACCTGTCCAAGACTGCAGGTGGTTGCTTGAAAAAATGAGGGTTTCCGATAATATCAGCCATCTTAAATATCCTGCATAGACGGAGTAAGTGAGATTTTATTTTAAATCGATATTTTTTCTCCTGGGCAGAATTAGTCCCGCTAAGGGTAGCATAGGAGGAAATAAGCTTTCTTCAAATGTCTGGTCTTGGCGGATTTGTTAAAAAAATGCATATGCCGAAATTTTGGTGTATGCGAAATTTGGAGATAACAAGTGAACCGCGAAGAAAAATCACAACTCCTCAGCGAACTGAACGAATTGTTCAATAATTCTGAAATTGTTGTAGTTTCTCACTACAAAGGCCTCACAGTTGAGGAAGTTTCTGAATTAAGAGATAATATTCGTAAAGCCGGCGCTGGTTTTAGAGTTACTAAAAACCGGATTACTCGTCTTGCTCTTAAAGGTACCAAGTTTGAAAATTTGGCAGATTTGTTTGTTGGTCCTACAGCTATTGCATTTGCTAATGACCCGATTTCTGCTTGTAAAGCTTGTGTAGAATTTGCCAAAACTAACGAAAAGTTAGTAGTATTGGGCGGTGCAATGGGAACAGGTGTTCTCACAATTGAAGAAATCAACAAGTTGGCTACAATTCCGTCTTTGGACGAATTGCGTGCCAAAATTATTGGTTTGTTGCAAGCTCCTGGTGCTCAACTTGCTCGTGTTACCAAGGCTTATTCCGAGAAATCAGAATAGTTTTTTGTTTTAATTTATTTATTGGAGAAAAAATATGGCCGATTTAGCCAAATTAGTTGATGAATTGTCAGCTTTAACAGTTATGGAAGCTGCTGACTTATCTAAAATGTTAGAAGAAAAATGGGGCGTTTCTGCCGCTGCTGCTGTTGCTGTAGCTGCCGGTGGTGCTGCCGGTGGTGCTGCTGCCGCTGAAGAAAAAGATGAATTTGATGTAATTCTTGCTGAAGCTGGTGCTAACAAAATTAACGTAATTAAAGAAGTACGTGCTATTACCGGTTTGGGTCTCAAAGAAGCTAAAGACCTCGTTGATGGTGCTCCAAAAACCATTAAAGAAGGCGTAGCTAAGGCTGAAGCTGAAGAAATGAAGAAGAAATTAGAAGAAGCCGGTGCTAAAGTTGAACTCAAGTAGTTTTAACTGTTGGTTTCTTTAAGCGAATTTCGCAAAAAATATAAAGCTGAGAATTGAGGCTTAATGTAGCCAAGATTTTCAGCTTTTTTTGTTGTATAAAAAAAGTATTGCAAATTTTGTCTAAATATGGTAAATATGACATATAAACTAAATTAAATATAACTTATTATGAAACATAACTTAAATTACATTGTTCTTGCGGACAATGATGGCACTATTAGGGATACCAATGGTGTTAAAGATGCGATGCTTAATGATTTTTGCGTTGCGGAATTTGGAGAAATGCCCAAAGAGAAGAACCTTCCGACAGAGATACATCGTCAGATGCACGGAAGACCTATGAATGAAATCTTCGTTGAGATAGCTCTTTCCATTTATGGCAAAGAAATTTCTCTTGAAGAAGGTCAGGAAATAACGGAAAGGCTTAATGAATTCATCAAGCCGGAGTATGTATCTCGTCCTGTGTATCATGGAGCAAAGGAGTTTTTCCGGAAACTTAAGGATATGGGAATTCCTCTCTATATTCTTACAGGTATGGAACCTGATATGGTTCAGGCCGGTTTGGATAACTTCGGGATGCAAGATCTGTTCATAGATGTTTTGGGTGCTCCCAAAACAAAAGAGCAGAACATTGCTGAAGTTTTGGAGAAATATCCAGGTGCAACAATTATCGCCATGGGTGACGCAATGTCAGAGTACCGAGCTACAATGGCGTACCCCGGAACTATATTCCTCGCCTTCGATATGGAAAACAGAGAAAAGAGGGTGTTTCCAGAAGAAGTTAAGGTCTATACCTCTTACAACGAAGAGGTTTGGAATGACCTTATGGAGAAAATGGAGTAATAAGACTTATGAAAGAGCACCAATATGGTGCTCTTTTGTATTTTAAATATTGACCGATAAAAATTGATATTTTAAAGTTGCGATGAGTTAAATTTTATGAAGGTATTGAAATATGGCAAAGACAGGTTTGGTATTAGAAGGTGGAGCAAAGAGGGGTATTTATACCGCCGGTGTGTTAGATGTGTTTTTAGAAAATGGAATTAGATTTGATGGAGTAATCGGAGTTTCAGCCGGTGCTATACATGGGTGTTCTTATGTGTCAGAACAAATCGGGCGTAGTATTCGTTATAATATGAAATATGGTAATGATTATCGATTTATGAGTTTTCGCTCTTTGTTACTTAGCGGTAGTGTAGTTGATACTCAATTTTGTTATCATGAATTGCCGGAAAAACTAGATGTTTTTGACAATGCTACATTTATGAATTCAAAAACCAAATTTTATGTAGTGGTTTCAGATATTAATACCGGTAAAGCCGAATATGTACATTGTAAGGATATGTTTGCCGAGATAGATTATTTGCGCGCATCTGCATCAATGCCTTTTGTGTCAAAGATTGTTGAGTTGAATAAGAAAAAATATCTTGATGGCGGGATTACCGATAGTATTCCTTTGGAAGGAGCTAAAAAACTCGGTTTTACCAAAAATGTGGTGATTGCTACTCGTCCGCAAGGGTATCGCAAAAAGCCATTTAAGTTTAAGTGGTTAGCAAAACTGATTTATGGCAAATATCCTAAATTTATTGAGGCGATGATTAACCGCCATAAAATGTATAATCAAGAAGTCGAAGATATTGAAAAAGCAGCAGCTGGCGGAGAAATTGTTCTAATTCGTCCGAGTAAGTTTATCAAAATATCTAAAATGGAGCGGAACTTAGATATTGTTAAGCAAATGTATGAGCTCGGTCGTCAAGACGGGGTAGCGATGCTTGATAAAGTAAAAGAATTTATCGGGCAAAATTAATTAAGCTTCTTTTTGACTTTTGTTTTAAGTTGTTCTCTTAAAATTTGCTCAATTGCTTTAGCGTCTTTTTTATTCATTGCATATAGCGGAATTGAAAATGCACCAAATTCACTACAAGATGCAATTCTTTGCATAAAAGTATAGCGATATTTAGTGAGGGGAATTGTGTGTATTTTTAAGATTTTTTTAGAAAAGATTCCTCTTCCGACAGTTTTTTTGGTAACAGATGAAATTTGCTGCCATAAGATAGGTTGTGCTCGGTCAATTTTTAGAGAATGTGGGGTAACAATTGCTAAAGGTAACGGAACAATAAATACAAACAAGGCACTCAACAGGGAAATAATACAACTTCCTAGTGCAAAGTAATATACTTGCGGATAATCAGGAAAAATACTGATTGTAAACAATGTTGCCAAAACAAGCATACAGATATTAAGCAATAAATATAAGCCTAATTTTTTACGACTGTAATGAAAAACAGTTTGTGCTTTGTTAGCCATATCATCCTCCCAATAATATAACGTCATTGTTTACTATTATATCTTTTTTTGAATTTATGGGCAAGATATAAAAATGGTAGAGAAAAGTTAATTTGTAAAAACGCTTATTTTTGCAGGTAAGTTTTTATTTGCGGGTAATGTTCCAGTACTTGTTTGAGCTGTCTGTCATTTTGACCGCTGGCGGTATTTACCATTGCCAGAGTGAGTTCTGAAGTTAATTTCAATTCTCGTTCCGGATTTACATAAATCAAATCTTTTAAGTTGTGTTCAACGATATTAATCGGAGTATTGTTAAGCACAGCCATTGCCCAAAACCAGATATCATCGGCATTTGGTGCTAAACGCTGAAATAGGGTTTGATTGTCAATATCACTATATAAGCAATGAGGAGGATATAACACGCCACCGGCACCGGTGAAAAAGTTTTGAAAAGACGGAGTATTATGTTTGATACGGTGTTTCCATTTTTTGTAAGGCAAGATGCTGCCATCTTCTGCAAAACGAATTTGATGTCCGCGGTGGCAATGAACAGCTTTAGGATTATTCAGATATGAGGTATAAAGAAGCTCTAGCCATGTTGGCGGATAATAAATATCGTCATCGGTGGTTACAATAATATCATTATGGTATTCTTTTAAGGTCGGGATTAGTTTTTTGTATGAGCGAATATCTTTACACCATTTGATTTGTAAACCATTATGCTGTAGTTTTAATACAGCTTCAGGGATATCTTGTTCTTTGTTGGGAAATTGTTCTTCTGCCAACCAAAGGATAACTTCATCAGGCTTAAGGCTTTGGTTTAATAGTGAATAAATCGTGAAGTGAATATCATACATACGCTCAGGAAAAGAAGTTAGAGAAACAATAATTTTAGGCGAGCGTTCACTTTGAACAATGCCAGAAGAGTTAAAACTATCAATATCTTTTTGAGTTTTAGGTTTATTAACATGAGGAAGATAGCGTATTTTTCCTCGACGATAGGTGTTTTCGGATATTAAATGAAAAAGTCTTAAGGTTTTTAATATAATTTTTCCCGGTTTCATATTGGTATCCTCTGTGATTATCCGATATATAAGTTTATAAAATAAATAATTGCGGCAGCATAAATGCCGGCAAAAATATCATCTAACATAACTCCCCAAGCGTTCAGAAGTTTTTTATCAGCCCATTTTACCGGTTGAGGTTTGGCAATGTCAAAAATTCTAAAAAGAACAAAGCCGGTAAGATATAAATAAAAAGAATTTCCGTTATATTGGAGTTCATTAGCAATAGGGGCAAAAGTCAGAAGTTGTCCGGCAACCTCATCAATAACGACATATGAAGGATCATGTTTGCTGGTTTTGAGTACAATATTTATTGCCCAAACACCGATAATAAAGCTGATTATTACGCCACTTATGATGCCGAATAAACCAAAATTATAAGCAAGAATGGCGGCTAAGGGTAGGGTAGCCAATGAACCAACAGTTCCGGGAGCAAATGGAGCTTTTCCGCTATAAAAAAAAGTTGCAATCAAGTTGGCTAATTTATCTTTCATTTTTGTTCCTTTCGTTAGTGGCAATAAATAGGTATTTTGCAGATTTTTATTACGGTTTTACCATTGTTGGTTTGTTTTTGTTGATAAAAAAATCTGCCTATTTTATATAAAAAGCTAATGATGTCGTTTTTTAAGGAATGGTCAAAACCGACAATATCTTGATTTTGGGCGGTTACAATATATCCGAACAAACGTTCAAAAGCATGTGCCAAAGTCCCACCATGTATGTTTTTTATGGAGGTATCAAAATCGTTAATTTGATATCCGGCATTGAGTATGGGCTGCATTAATTTTGATTTACATAAGAACATTGTGCCGGCAACAAATTTTTTGGCGTATTTAGAATCACTAAAGCCCATTTTTTGCATATGAGGATCTATTAATTCAGCAATGTCTTTGTATGATTGGAAAGTATCGGCAATTATATAGCTTGAGCCTATCATACCAACGGATGGAGATTGAGAAATAACATCTAAATTGTGTTTGATAATTTGTTCACTGCCAAGTAATGAATTAAGCATTAATTTTACCCAACGCTTTCTGGTCAGATAGGTGTGCCCGACTTTTTGAATGTTTAGTCCTTTAGTATTTTTGGTATGAATCTTTAAAATATAATCATATTCATTAATGTTTATATTGTTTAAAAAGTGAATAAAAGGTCCGATATCAAAGCCCATATTAGGAACAAGTTCAATTTTTGCGTTGGGATCAAAACTTAGAATCTTCTTCTTTAATTCGAAGTTTTCTTCGCAGATTGTAATATACAATGTATGAGGGATGTTTCTCAGATTTTTAAGATATAGTGTTAATTCATCCCACATCTCATCATACCAAATATGACAATGAACAATAAGCTTTAGCATTATTTTTCCTTAAAATTTAATCACTTTTAAGTTAATATATGCATATCGTTTTGGCAAGAACAAAACATGGAGGTGTGTTTATCTTGGAATAAAAAGTTGCGTTTGCTTAAATGATTTGTTAAAAAAAATAGAAGTTGCAACATTTATTGAGGCTTTTAATGAAAATTGGTATTATCGGAACCGGATATGTAGGATTGCCAACAGGTGTTGGTCTAGCTGAACTTGGTAATGATGTTATTTGCATAGATAATAATCTTGAAAAGATTAAGGCTCTTCAAAATGGTAAGCTCACCATATTTGAAGATGGTTTGGAAGAGATGTTTGTGAAAAATGTTACTTCCGGAAAGTTGCGTTTTACGACTTCTATGCAAGAAGGAGTTTCCGGTGCAGATGTTGTAATTATTGCAGTTGGAACGCCACCTCATCCGGTGACCAAAGAAGCTGATATACAATATATTTATGCTGCAGCAGAAGAATTAGCTCAATATTTGACCGGTTATACCGTGATAGCCAATAAATCTACCGTTCCGGTTGGAACCGGTGATGAAGTTGAGGCGATTATCAAGAAAACAAATCCTAATGCTGATTTTGATGTGGTTTCTTTGCCTGAATTTTTGCGCGAGGGTTTTGCTATCTATGATTTCTTTAATCCGGATAGAATTGTAATCGGAGCAAATAGTGAAAAAGCAACAACGCTTATGCTTAAATTGTATGAACCTTTTAAAGATAAGACCGAAATTTTGTGTGTTAAGCGTCGCTCATCCGAAACTATTAAATATGCTTCTAATGCATTTTTGGCAATGAAAATTCATTATATCAATGAAATGGCTGATTTCTGTGAAAAATCAGGGGCTGATGTAAATGAAGTTGCTAAAGGAATGGGACTGGACAGTAGAATTGGGAAAAGATTTTTGAATCCGGGGCCCGGATATGGTGGAAGTTGTTTTCCTAAAGATACTAACGCAATGGCATTTATGGCCAGGAAGTACGGAGCTGAATTATCTTTGATTGAAACTGCAATCAAAGGTAATGATGAGCGTAAAGTTAAAATGGCTAATCGGATTTTAGATGTTATAAAACAATACTCTCAATCAAAAGTGGCTGTTTTAGGTCTGGCTTTCAAAAACGGAACAGATGATTGCAGAGAATCTCCGGCAATGCAAATCGTGAGTGAATTGTTAAAGCATAATGTTAAAATGCGAGTTTTCGATCCGAAAGCTATGGAAAATGCACAAAAATTGATTGGTGATGCGGTGGAATATGCTAAAGATATTTACGATACAGCAGAAAATGCAGATGTGTTGGTAATTTTAACCGAGTGGCCTGAATTTAAAGAGCTGGATTTGCAGTATTTGAAAACCAAAATGCGTCATCATAATATTGTTGATTTACGTAATTTGTTGCAACCGACAAAAGCGGAAAGCGATGGATTTGTTTATCGATGTATCGGTCGCTGTGTAAATTTGTAATTTTGAAATAAAAAATACTTGAGAAATAAAAAAATTGTGCTAAAAGGTTATCCGATATTCGGAATGTAGTTCAGCCTGGTAGAACGCTTCGTTCGGGACGAAGAGGTCGCTGGTTCGAGTCCAGTCATTCCGACCAAGACACAAAAGCCGCCTTTATGGCGGTTTTTTTGTGTCTTGAATGCGATAGCATGGGGCTCGAACCAGTGATGCGCTGGTTTGACCACAAGCGAAAGCGAGACGAGAGTATCGCGGTCGCCGTTAAGGAGATGAGCGCAGGGGCGACGGAGTGAAACGAAGTCAGGCCAGACATTCCGACCACAACAGACAGCTAGGATTTTTTAAGAGCAAATTAAACGGCTTGAGCAAGGAAATC
>JAZNVJ010000191.1:0-11741 GCA_045592765.1 Alphaproteobacteria bacterium
GCTCTAAAAATTTCACGCACTGATTCCAGTGATTCTTTTGAAGTTGCCGGTAGAGGTGAATTGCAACTAGGCGTGTTAATAGAAACCATGCGCCGTGAAGGATTCGAGCTTTCCATCTCTCGTCCGCGAGTACTGATGAAAAGAGATGAAAACAATCAACTTTTAGAACCTATCGAAGAGGTTGTTGTTGATGTTGATGAAGAATTTTCCGGCACTGTCGTCGAAAAAATGGGACAACGTCGTGCCGAAATGACCGATATGATACCATCACAAATCGGCAACAAAGTTCGCCTAATATTCAATGCTCCTTCTCGTGGACTCATCGGCTATCACTCAGAATTTTTAACCGATACTCGTGGCACCGGCGTAATGAATCGTATCTTCAAAGATTATGAACCGCACAAAGGTGATATAGATAGTCGCCGTAATGGTGTTTTAATTTCATCAGAAACCGGCACCGCTATTGCTTATTCTTTGTGGAAACTGCAAGACAGAGGACCTATGTTTATCGATTCCGGAGTTCCGGTATATACCGGTATGATTATCGGTGAGCATACCAAGCCCAATGACTTGGAAGTTAATCCTTGCAAAGCCAAACAGCTTACTAATATTCGTGCCGCCGGCAAAGATGAAGCTATTGACTTAATTCCTCCTCGCAAAATGAGCTTGGAACAAGGTTTATCTTATATTCAAGAAGACGAGCTTTTAGAGGTTACACCTAAAACCTTGCGCTTACGCAAACGGATTCTCGACCCGATAGCTCGTCGTCGTCAAAAACCGGAAGAAATCTAATCTTAAATCCCACAGTTAACTCTGTGGGATTTTATTTAACAAAAAAACTCCGACTATCAAAGTCGGAGTTCTAATTCTGTTTATGGAGGTTATGTAGAAAATATACTTTTTATTACTTTCCTGAACGATTTTTATTTAAGACTGCAGCCTTCTTCATTGTTTCAAGCACTTTATTTTTATCTAATGCTTTATTCACCTCATTTGTTGCATTCAAAACGTTACCCCTTGCTAAAACGCATCCATATTTTTCATAATAGTCTCTGGCATATTTTACAGGTTTACGCTCACCGCAAAAATATTGGTTTGCATTTTCATTTAACCCCGCTATTTGACCATTTTTTGCCAAATCAACAAAATCTTCTAGTTTCATCTTTTTTCTCCATAAATAAAATTCATCTCTTTTGTCTATTATCGCAAGCTAATTGTCTATTGTCAACCAAAAAAGCTTTAAAATTTGCGAAAAACCTAGGCAAAAGTGCATTTTTGCTGTTTTCTTATCGCAAATAATAGCCTATAATCTCTTAAAATCAACTTAATAAACGGATAAAACATAGATAACCATGAATTTATTTAAATCAATCGCTACTTTTGGCGGATTTACTTTGCTTTCTCGTATCACCGGATTCTTCAGAGATATGGTGTTGGCAAATTATCTGGGCGCAGGATTAGTTTCCGATGCATTTTTCGTTGCTTTCAAATTACCTAATCTTTTTCGTTCTTTATTTGCCGAAGGAGCTTTCACCTCAGCTTTTGTCCCCATGCTCTCACAAAAACTGGTGTCCGAAAACAAAAAAGATGCGATTGAGTTTGCCGCAAGAGCAATTTCGGTTTTGGCTTTTGTACTTGGATTCTTTGTTTTGCTGATAGAATTTTTAATGCCTTGGGTAGTAGAAATTCTTGCCCCCGGATTCGCCAACGATAATGGCAAACTGGAACTTGCAACTGAACTTTCACGCATAACTTTTCCATTTTTACTGTTTATTTCTATTGTGTCATTTCAATCCGGAATCCTAAATTCGTTAGGCAAATTTGCCGCTCCGGCAGCAGCTCCGGTAATCTTAAACTTGATGATGATTGCTTCTGTATTTGTTTTTGTTCCCTTTGGTGAAACGCCTGCTCATGGAATTGCTATCGGCGTAACCACCGCCGGATTCTTAGAGATTCTATGGCTAATGTTTTTCTTACATAGAGAAAATGTATGGTTAAAACCAGATTTTCACCTTATCAAAGCCTTTAGGGATTCTTGTATAAAAACATTATTCAAACGCATTGCCCCCGGAATTCTTGGCGCCGGAATTTATCAGATCAACATGGTTGTTGACACTATTTTGGTGTCTTTAGTCGGTACCGGTGCAATTTCTTGGTTATACTATGCCAATCGCCTTCAACAATTACCCTTAGGTGTGGTTGGTGCCGCCATAAGCGTTGCGGTTTTACCGATACTTTCTAAGCACTTGAAGTCCGGCAACAACGAAGAAGCGACCAAAGTACAAAGCAAAGCTATTGAATATGGAGCATTGCTCTCGATTCCCGCTGCGGCAGCCCTGATTGTTTTAGCCGAACCTACCATAAACATCCTTTTTCAACATGGACGTTTTGGAGCATTGCAAACCGCAATGACTGCCAAAGCCGTAATTGCTTATGCCATCGGTCTTCCGGCTTATGTTTTGGTTAAAGCTCTTGCCCCCAACTTTTTTGCTCGAGGTGACACCAAAACACCGGTTAAATACAGTATTGTTGTCTTACTAACCAATCTCTGTTTTGCTGTTATCTTGATGAAACCTTTCGGCCATGTCGGCATAGCTTGCGCCACTACCATCGCTGCATTTGTATCTTTAGGACAATATCTGCGTGGACTAAACAAAAGATGTTTTTGGAGCTGTTCTAAACCATTGCTCAAGCAAATCATCAAAATTATCTTCTGTTCATTTGTTATGGCAATAGCTATTGACTGTGGCGAATATGCGCTTAACTTATATTATCAAAACTGGTTACATTTGAGTATCATCAAAAAAATTTGTTGGTACGGAGTTTTGTGTATTTTGGGAGTTGCAAGTTTTCTAATATGCGCTAAACTTACTCGCACCTTAAATATCAATGAAATAATTCAAACATTTTGCTGTCGGAGAAAAGCCAATGCCCAATCTTCAACAAATAAAGCTTAAAGCTCAGCAGATTTATTCTGCCCTACGCAACAAAATATCCGACTTAAAATTTAACCCTAAGGCCATTTATCCGATAGATTCTTGGGGAAAGCTACTGTCTGTTATCGCTGTTGTTTTCATTTTTTTATACTACCCTTTAGGAGCATTTTTTACTTCTAACATTAATACTGATACTTCTTATGAACCGGAACAAAAAAGCAGCCAATCAGCAATCATCAATGCCGCCTCGGACCTTATTTACCGAGAAGTATACGTTAACAGTTGGACTCCATCTTTGCCTTTTGTTTTTCCGGCATCAATGTTAGATAATATGCCCGCTTTTCAGCTAGGAGTTATGTCTGCCACAAATAAAACCATCTCAACTTTAGAGCAAATAGAAAGATTGGAAATAGTAGCAACCAATGACAAACATCCGCTTCAAACTGCTGCCGAATTACTTCGTTATCCTGGAACAATTTGGATGTTTTCTTCAGATAATAAACTTATTCCCGCTCCATCATCAAACAGCCAATACCGCAAAGCTCGTAAACAATTACAAAAGTATGCCCAAATGTTAAATGAAGGTAGAGCGGTTTACACTACAGATGCGCAATCGCTAAAAATTCTGTTACAAAAAATAGAACAAGATTTAATAAGCGGCTCCAATCAAACAGAATCTCACATTAGAGAGCACTCTTCAGACTTTTTCGATTTTAAATCTGACGATGTATTTTTCTATGAGCAAGGTAAATTATATGGATATTATATTTTACTGAAAGCCGCAACTTTAGACTACAAAGATATTCTTTTACAATATGATGTTTATACTTCTTGGACGTCACTGTTGCGATCATTGCAAAGTGCATCAGAAATAGCGCCTTTTATTATCCGCAACGCTAACCGAGCAAGTACTTTTGCACCAAACCACTTAATCGGGCTCGATAACTATGCGCTCAAAGCTGCATACCTTGCACAAAAAATAATCAAAGATATCTCATTGCATCAACTAACCGGAGTTTCAAAATGATAATAGAAATTCAAACCACCCCTGATGAAAATGTTATTAATTTTTTTCCGTCGGTTTCTGTATTAAAATCTGGTCAAGCAGAATTTGCTGATGCAAAATCTTTGCGCAAATCTCCTCTTGCTGAACACATCTTTGACATTGGCGGAATAGCTTCGGTATTTATAACTTCCGAACTGATATCCGTGACCAAAGAAACATATGCTGATTGGAACAACTTAAAACCTCAAATTATGGCCGAGATTATGGATCACATTTCCACCGGTGAAGAAACCATCGTTGAATCGAAGCCAGACAACAATAATGTTGTTTCGCAAATAAAAGGTTTGCTAAACGCGCGTATCCGACCAGCCGTAAAACAAGATGGTGGGGATATTGCTTTTGTAGACTTCAAAGATGGAGTTGTTTTTGTTGAAATGCAAGGATCTTGCAAAGGCTGTCCTTATGCTATGGTAACCCTAAAAGAAGGTGTTGAAAAAATCCTCAAAACCTACATTCCGGAAGTAAAAGAGGTTCGCAACATTTCCGCAAACGGAGACTAAAATTATGCTCAAACTTTGTTGGTTTATTTTATTGTGTTTTATACCAATCAAAGTTATTGCTGCTGACTTTATTGAAATAGGCAAAATAAAAACTAAACAATTGGAAGATATCTTCAACTTTTACCAATACAATGGCGAAAAAGAATATCTTATGGTGTCAAACTACAACTATCCGCCAATTTTTTGCAAATATTTTCCTGACGATTTTTCATCTATTACTGATGAAAAGCATCGCAATGCCATGTTTATTAAAATTCTTGCACCTCTTACACTTAAACTCAACAATGAAATTTATACCGAACGCCAAAAGCTACAACAAATAGCATCTGAGTTCAAAAAAAATCATGAACTTACCAAAGAACAAGAGCAAAACATTGAAAATCTGGCAAGCAAATATGATGTTTTCACTCGCCTCAAAGGACATCGCCGCTATACCTATCTGATAGATGAATTATTACAACGCATCCATGTTATTCCACCGTCAGTTTTAATAACCGCTGCCGCCTTAGAAACCAATTGGGGCACATCTCGAATAGTAAAAGAAGCAAATTCCTTATACAAAACTCTGGTTTGGCACACTACTGAAGGTCTAAAACCAATCGGAGAAACCGAAGATGACAGTTATCGCATCAAAAAATACCCCAACATTTATTCGTCCTTACAAGAATTTGCTCTTAAAATAAACTCTAGTTTAGCTTTTAAGGACTTCAGAGATTTCAGACACCAAATAATGCAACGTCGCATGCAATTTTTAGGAACTGTAGTTACCCCTTACTTAGTTTGGAACTCACCCTTAAAAAACTACGCCGGTTTATTTGACTACACACTATCCTACTATGAGCTCATAATAATTGACAAATCCGTTTTGAATAGTAAGATGATAAACAAAACATTACCTAAAAATTTGCAAAAATTCATTTTGTAACAAAAATGTCATTGGCAAAAAATAAAAATAAAGTATAAACTAAATAACAGGAACAAGAGTTTAGGGTAAGCAACAATGAACAAAAATATTTTAACAACAAAAGATGCTCAAGATCTGGCGAGAAACCCTCGTGCAGAAACAAAATCTATTGTTGCTACCAAAGTTAGTGAATATTATCAAATCGGCGACATTAGTCTCAAGGGCAAACAACTCGCCGAAGACATTTTTCGCCTTATGGTCAAAGACGTTGAAATTAAGGTTAGAGAAGTTCTTGCTGAAAGCCTTAAAAACTGTCGCAATCTCCCTCAAGATGTGGTTGCCTCAATTATCACCGATTCAGATTCTGTTGCTGTTCCGTTTTTGCAGTCATATGCAGACCTTAACAACGACGACATGCTCCGCATTTTAAATATGCCCAGCATTGGCAAACAAAAGGCTATCGCATCAAGAGCTAATCTTCCTGCCGAAATATCTCAATATATTGTCGAAAAAAGCCCCGAAGAAGTTGTTGGAGTTCTTATTTCTAACGATAGTGCTAACATTCAAGAAACAACATTTTCTTTAGTCGTTAAAAAATATTCTCAAAGCGACATTATCAAAGAAAAAATGATTTATCGAACAGAATTGCCTACATCTATTATTGAAAAAATAGCTAATTCTTTATCTGAAAATCTAAAAAAACATCTTATTTTATCACACAATTTACCCACTGACATGGCAACAGATATTATTAATGAAGTAAAAGAAAAAACTACACTCAAAATTTCAGAAGATTATAGTTCCGATAAACAAATTGAAGAACTTGTTCATCAGTTATATTCTTCCAATCGCCTTACACCTAGCTTAGTTGTTCGCTCTATCTGCATGGGTGATCTCAAGTTTTTCGAATACGCAATTGTATATTTATCTAATACTCCAATTACCGAAGTACGCAAAACTTTGTTTAGCCCGACCGCAGACTTTATAGTTCGCAATCTCTTACGCAAGGCCTTTATTCCCAAATCAATGTTTCCTGCTGTATTTTCTGCATTAAAAGTCATCAAAGAAATGCGTTTTGACTGCTGTCATACAAATCGTAAAAATTTTGCCCACAAAGTTATTGAGCGAATTTTAACATACACTCCTAACAATGATGAACTCAGTGAAGAAGATATTCGTTATTTAGTATCTAAAATCAGTTAAATTTATCGGTTTTTTAATAATTTGCTGTCATAATAAACGCATTAATTGAAAGGATTTTTGCGTGCTCAATCAATCTGACATACTTTTAGCTGATTTATTAGCCTTAAATAAGGAGCTGAATCAAAACACCTCAGTCTCTCAACTTATTGAACATATTATGCAAACCGCTCTTAAAGCAGCAAATGCTGATGGTTGTTTTTTCTTTGATATTTCAGCTGAAAAATTTATGAGTTTAAGCTATTCTTATATCCAAAGTTTAGCGCAAAAAAAATCAAAAATTGAAACCATTTCAATTTTTGAGTCTTCTCCATTAAATGAAATAAAAAACAAAGACAAAAAACTTCCTGCCGAATTATGCGCAACAACTCAAAGCGTTATTAATCTTAACAATGTTTACACAGATAACCGAATCAACACCGATATTTTAGCTAATTTTGACGCTAAATACAATTATTCAACCATATCTGTTTTAGCTATTCCGCTTATTGATCGCAAAGGCAGATTACTTGGTGTTGCTCAGTTTATTAATTCTACAGATAATTATGGCAAACCCATAAACTTCACCTCAGATATTCAAAATACGTTGATTTCCATTTGCCAATTATTAACCTTAAGCCTTGAAAATCGTTACTTAAGAGGCTCTTATTCTCAGTTGCTCGAATCTTTTATTGAAGTTTTAGCCAAAGCTATTGACTCCAAATCTCCCTACACCGGCAGTCATTGTCAAAAGGTTCCGATTATTACCAAACTTCTTGCCACCGCTGCTGTAGAAGAACAAACTGGTTCGCTCAAAAATTTTGAAATGAATGATGACGATTGGTACGCTTTACACATTGCATCATGGCTACACGACTGTGGCAAGGTTACCACCCCCGAATATGTTGTTGACAAAGCGACTAAACTTGAAACCATTAATAATCGCATTCACGAGATTCGCAATCGTTTTGAGATTTTACGCAGAGATGCGCATATTGCCTACCTACAAAAGCGCCTAAGCGAAAGCGATACTAAAGAAAATCTACAAGCTGAGTTTGTTGCTGAAATTAAACAACTTGAAGATGATTTTTCGTTTATTGCTTATTGCAACACCGGAGATAACCCCTTAACTGAAACGGACATTGAACGCCTTAATAAAATATCACAAAGGCGTTTTACTCGTTATTTCAACCGGATGTTGGGACTTTCGTGGGCAGAAAAAAATGCTATATCTAACCCCGAAATATACAATCATCCCGCACAAGAAAATTTACTTCAAGATCGTCCGGATCATTTAATAGACACTTACAATCGAGGCGAATTATATAATCTTCTGGTCAAAAATGGCACAATAACAAAAGAAGAACGCCAAAAGATTAACGAACATATTAATGTTACCATTGATATGCTAAAAGCTCTACCTTTCCCAAGAGAGTTATCTTCTATTGTTGAATATGCCGGATGTCACCATGAATGGGTAAATGGCAAAGGCTACCCCAATCAACTAACCGGTGAGCAAATGTCAATTCCTGCCAAAATTATGGCTATTGCCGACGTTTTTGAAGCTCTAACAGCCAAAGATCGCCCATATAAGGAACCAAAAAAACTATCTCAAGTTTTGCGCATTATGCAAGAAATGAAAAATATCGGACATCTTGACCCTGAACTATATCGAGTATTTATCGAAAAACAAGTATATCTTGATTATGCCAAACAATACATAGATAAAAAACAAATTGATAATATTAATCCTGAGGAGTTTTTATAAATGCTCAAAATAGAAACTGTCTTATGCCGTGCCGGCACAATGAACAACTATAGCTACATTATTTATTCCGATGATAATAAAATTTGCGCAGTTATTGACCCCTCTGAAGCCGCACCGATTATTCAAAGACTTGAGCAATTAAACTTACAACCTCAATATATTTTCAACACTCATCACCACTTTGACCATACTGATGCTAATCTTGAGCTAAAAAATAAATATCATGCTCAAGTTGTCGGCAACCTTAATGATTCTGAGCGCATACCTGCTTTTGATATGGGTGTTGAAGCAGATAATTATTATCTTCTCTCTCCTCAAGGTATTAAACTTATCCGCAAGTCTGATAACGAATCCAAAGCTTCCCCTTTGCTTTTTCAAGTAATAGATGTTTCTGCACATACTCAAGGACATATTTTATATTATTTTCCTAATGCTAAGGCGCTATTTACCGGTGATACATTGTTTAATCTCTGCATCGGCGGATTATTTGAGGGTACTCCCGAACAAATGTTTACCGCTCTTAACAAAATTCGTACTTTACCCGATGATACTTTGTTTTACCCCGGACACGAATACACTTTTGGTGGCGCGCATGATGCTTACCAATATTGCAATGGCAACCAAGCTATTCAAGATTACCTAAACAAAGCCCAAACCAGATTACAACAAGGCCTTCCTGCAGGACCATACACCTTAAAAGAAGAAAAAATCTGTAATCCATATCTGGCAACGGATTCCTTGGCAAAATTTGTTGCGCTTTTTCATTGACAAAATTATTGGACAAACGCTAAAAACTGTGCTAATATATACCTAAATAAGAATCCTTTCGGAGAATAACAATGGCAACTTTACAAAACTACTTCGACCAACTACCTCAAGAAATAAAAGACGCAATAGATACTACTGGATTAGATCTTACACAACCCATTAATGATAGTAAATTTGAGAAAACAACCCAAGAGCACATTGTTAATTATGGCGCACAGGCTAATGACAATTATGGTAGTGGTGTCTATGAAGATATTTCAACCTTAATTAGCAAAAAAACCGCAGAACAAAGAACTGATACAAATTTTTTTAATCCTTTCAGCAATAATCCTGTTCCCTCTGCTGACCTTACTAACGGAAAAACAAAATTAATTACCGGTATTGTCTCTTGCGTAGAAAATGACAAGTTTGATGATAAAGCTCTTAAAAAACTATTAAAAGATTCGAATTTTGCAAGCTATGACTCTGTTGTTATCCCCTTAGGCATAAAAAGCGGTGATAATGAAGGTGGACCAAACCATGCTATCAGTCTTATTATAAATCCGAAAACAAAAGAAGTGCTCTTTGTTGATCAAGCTGGTGAAAATGGATCAAAACATTATGTTAAAGAATTAAAAAATCTAGTACAATCATTAGGATATCCTGACACTAACATTGAGGTATACCAAGATAAAATTATGGATAATCGTGACGATTGCGCCATCTTTGCTGCCTTTATTAATGAAATGGCATTAAAAGCAAGGGATATAGAAGAATTAAAGCAAAATATTGGTACTTTTAAAAACAAAGATGAAAACGATAAAAAACAAGAAATTGACCAGTTTAATGGTCAATGCAAAACATCAATAGAACAAGATTTATTCGACGAGTATAAAAATAACCTCTTATTCCAACGATATGCCCTAAGTCAAAGCAAAAATATCAATAACATCTCTTCTGAAGATATGCGAGATCTTATTGTTAAGTTCGCTGACTTAAATAGCATGACTGTTGATGGAAATACAAACCAAGACCAAGCTCATATAGATCCTATTGAAGCTGAAGAAATTCGTAAAGCTATTGAACACGCCAACCAAGTGCTTAGCTATGATTTCAAAGAAGCAGAGGAAGATCCGAATTACCCCGGACATTTGGTTTTCAAAGACAGCGCCAAACCGGAAAATCGCATTATTTTTGCTTCCAAATCGCAAGCTTTTGTTGAGGGCGATCAAAAATCATTTGATGAGTTAATTGTTGCCGCCAAAAAACTCAATCGCACTAAAGTTAACTTTGGTAATTTTGAAAACAAACCGCAAGATAAAGCCAAATTATATCTCGCTTGCCTCAAATATGATATGAACATGGGTGGAAACATTCCAACCGAGCAAGAACTAAGAAACTGCCCTGAATGGCCCCAAATCGAGTTCATAAATGCAACTAAAGAAGCAGCTAAAACTTTCACCGAAATGTTAGTGGCTGATAAAGAAAGAAATGAAGATTCTGACTGGAAACTCCTAAAGCAAGAAATGGATGATGCTAAAACCGCTCTCGATGCCGACCCTAACAACCAACAATTACAAAATGATTATACACAAAAACAACAAGCTTTTAATGATAACGAAAAACAAAAAACATACATTGAAAAACAACAAACTTATAAACAAAATTTAGAACAGGCTAAAACATTAAGCGAAACACCTGCATCAAAAGATCAAATCAAAAAATTACCTCAATTTTCTAAATTCAAATTTATGGATTTAAGAGAAGGAATAAGAGATGTCAGAAAAAAATTAACTGAAAGTCAAGAATATAAAGACTTTGCTGCAAACCCAAATGATCAAACTAAAAAAGCAGCCCTTGAAGGAACAGACATATATAAAAACTACACTGAACTTATGGCTGAGCTTGTTGAAAATGACCCCAAAGCCCAAGAACGCAAAGACAAAATAATACAATTGTCACATAATCCTAATCGTGCTGACATTTTAACCCAACGTGACGGAGAGAGTGATGCTGATTTTAATGATAGAAAAGATGCCGTAGAAAAGGAGAATTGGGAAAAAATAATTAAGCAACGCCAAGGCGAAACTCCTAATGATTACCAAACAAGAAAAAACGAGACACTCCAGCAAATACAAGATCAAAAACCAACCAGAACAGCGCAAAAAGAACTTAATCAAGCTGTTTTCAAAAAACTGACTGATAGATTTCAAAATTCTTAAAGTTCACTTGTCTTATCTTCCCTTAAAATTAAGGGAAGATAAGATTTCTTGGCAATTTATTGCTTTAGAAACCTAGATGAGTTTAAAATAAATTTAGCATTCATTCACCCAATCCCCCTTACTGTCACCCCTATCCTAACCTTTCCCCATCGAGGGGAAAGGAACTTTTTTATTTCCCCTTTCTTTCCCCCCCCCCCTTGATGGGGGAGGATTAAGGTGGGGGTGAGAATAAACATAAAATCATCATTACGAACACTCATTATTGTCATTGCGAGGAGCGCTAGCAACAAAGCAATTTCAGCTTTATTAAATTATTTTGCCGCGATTACTTCGCTAAAGCTCGTAATGACATTTTATCTTTTATGTCATGTTGAGCGGAGCGCTAGCAACAAAGCAATCTCAGACAAATCCAAACCGTC
>JAZNVJ010000192.1:0-2469 GCA_045592765.1 Alphaproteobacteria bacterium
GGAGGATCAAGATTGAGCAAACGATTGTCATAAAATACCACTTTTTGAATAAAAGGGATTTTAATTTTAAGGCCGGCTTCTTTAACCACTCTTACAGGTTCACCAAATTGCAATACAATAGCTTGTTCGGTTTGCTTAACAATATACAATGCATCTGCTGCAACTAATATCAAAGCTCCCACAACACCTGCTAATATAACTTTTAATTTATCATTCATTATTATTCTCCTTTAGCATTGGTGTTTAACGGTAAGATTGGCAAGACATTTCCACCTTTAGCAGATGGGTCAATAATTACTTTTTGTGAATTTGCCAATACATTTTCCATTGTTTCCAGATAAAGTCTTTTTGCTGTTACTTCTTTACCTTGCTTATAGGCTTCATATACTGACAAAAAGCGTTCAGCTTCACCTTGAGCTTTGTTAATTACCGCTTGTTTATAAGCTTCGGCATTTTGCAGTCTTTGCGCAGCTTCACCTCTTGATTTTGGCAAAATCTCATTGCGATATGCTTCAGCTTCATTTTTAAAACGTTCCATATCTGCTTTGGCACGTTGTACTTCATTAAATGCATCAACAACTTGTTTCGGAGGATCTGCTTTTTGCAACTTTACACGTACAATTTGGATTCCTGCACCAAATTCATTGAGCACTTTTTGCAGCTCTTCTTTGGTTTCATCTTCTACTTTTCCTCGGTCACCCGATATAATCGGCAACATTTGTGATTGGCCGACAATTTCTCTTAGTACGGATTGTGCCGCAACTCTAACCGTTTGGTCAGGACTTTGCATATTAAACAAATAATCTTTTGCATTAGCAATTCGCCATACAATAGTCAGATTGATATCCACAATGTTTTCGTCACCGGTAAGCATATGGCTTTCGGTAAAATCATTGCGGTTGGTTATTTCTGCAACTCCAAGATTGATACTTCTTTCTTGAGTAATATTTACTTTTTCAACATTTTCAATCGGGTAGGGGAGATGATAATGTAATCCGGCATCGGTAGTGCGATTATATGCCCCAAAGCGCATAACCACCCCTTCTTCGTTAGGCTGAACCTGATATAATCCTGAAGCTAACCATAATGCAACCAAAGCAATCAATCCCCAAGACCATTTTAATTGAAGCGGTTGTTGATTTTTAGGGGCTTGTTTTTTTGTTTGCTTAGGGCGTAATAAAGGTATTTCATTATTTGCCCAAGGAGAATCTTCATTATCATCCCATGGATTCGGAGTTTTTGCCATAAATTTATCCTTTTCTCTTTTTTAGTTGCTTTAGCAAAATATATAATATAAATAGAGCAATAAGACAACAGTCGAAAATATCTATCAACAGGAAGAAAGTTATGGAAAATAAAATAAGAGAGATAGTTAATAAATATTTCACTTCAGAACAAATTGATAATATTGGTATTTTCAACAATCGAGTTATCATAACGCTGTTAAATGCGCCTGAGAACAAAGAAGCTGAGAGTGCAATTCGTCAAGAAGTGGAAAATCTTCCTGATATAAATAAAGTGTCTATAATTTATACTTCAGCTAAAACGATATTACCCTTAAAAGATGAGCCTGCAAAATGGAATGTTCGCGGTGTAAAGAAGATTATAGCAGTTGCTTCCGGCAAGGGAGGAGTAGGCAAATCAACAACAGCGGTTAATTTGGCAATGGCATTGGCCGCCAAAGGGCAGAAAGTGGCATTATTTGATGCGGATATTTATGGGCCATCAATTCCCACCATGTTAGGATATGAAGGTGCTACCCCGATATCATATGATGGCAAAATCTTTGAAGCTTTTGAGTTCCAAGATATTAAATCTATGTCTATCGGAAGCTTGATAGATAGAAATACCCCGCTTATATGGCGAGGTTCAAAAGCTTGCGGTGCTATAGAGCAATTGCTTACCGATGTAAATTGGGGTGAGATTGATATTATGGTAATAGATATGCCCCCTGGTACCGGCGATATTCAAATAACTTTATCTCAGCGTTTGGCGATTGATGGAGCAGTTATTGTTTCAACCCCTCAAGATATTGCTTTGATAGATGCAATTAAGGGTGTAAATATGTTCAAAAGGGTAAATGTGCCAATATTAGGAATCGTTGAGAATATGAGTTATTATATTTGCCCGCATTGTGGCGCTAAAGATGAGATTTTCGGTCATGCAGGAGCCAAAGAGACCGCAGCTGAATTGGGTGTTTCGTTTTTAGGTGAAATTCCTCTGCATATAGATATCAGAGCTTATGCCGATGGTGGAAAACCGATAGTTGTTGCCGAGCCAAACAGTCCATATGCTCAAGCATATCTTAACATCGCTGATAAAATCATAAAAGTATTAAATAGTAAAGCTAGCTAATACAAACTAACGTCTAGTCGATTGTTTTTTTACTTGTTTGCTTTTAGTGTTTGATGAGTTATGTACAGCTATAATAGCGTTTTTTATTTTTAGGTTACAACTTTTAAGCCAGTA
>JAZNVJ010000193.1:0-11188 GCA_045592765.1 Alphaproteobacteria bacterium
AATCACTAATCACTAATAACTAATCACTAATAACTAATGACTAATAACTAATAACTAATGACTAAAACATACATACCTGTTTTTTAAAATAATTTTTTTTATGTTTGCAAAAAAATAATCATTAAGATACATACTATATGGTTAGTATGTATAAAGAGGTTTATAATGGCTAGAAGAACCAAGGAAGATGCTGAGCAAACTAGACAAGCAATTTTAGATTCTGCTTTAGCTTTGTTTTATGAAAAAGGTTTCACCCGCACCACGTTTGACGAAATTGCAAAACGTATCGGTTTGACCAAAGGTGCGGTTTATTGGCATTTTCGTAATAAGGTAGATTTGTTGGCTGAACTTATGCGGCAAAAAATTTATGATAAAAAATACAAACATCTTCAAGAGGAAGCATCGATAATCACTATAGCGCAAATGCGAGAACAGTTCCGTAACGCATGTCTTTCTATAGAAAATGATCCGGAATTTTGCCATTTTTTAAAATTTGTTATTTTTCATATGGAATGGTCAGACAGTATAATTAAACATATCTTAAAACAATTGAGCGATATTGTTGAGCAACCTTGGGTGAAGCTAAAAGAAAGATTGACTTTTTTGCAAAAAAGTGGAGAAATACCTCTCGGCGTAAATGTAGATGAAACAGCCCTCTTGCTTTCATGCTTATGGCGAGGTGCTGTTGATGCATATATATCAAAACAATATCCGATGAGTCTTGTAAATACTTTTTTGCAAGGTTTCGATTCGGTTATAAATAATATTCTAATGGAGAGCAAATAAAATGCGAGTTGGCACAATTCAAAAACGTGTAATTATCAGACAGGTTATTATTTTAGGATTATGCGTATGGTTTGGTTGGTTTTTAAAATCAAAACTTACTCCGCCGGCACCATCAATGGGAATGATGGGAATGGGAGAACCGTTGGTGCTTACACAAGCTTTAGAAGAACGGAATATTGCTCCTAAAAAAACTTATATTGGCCATGTTGAACCGATAAAAAGTGTTAATCTTATGCCGCAAATTACCGGATATGTTGAAAAAGTTCTTTTTGAAGAAGGAACAATTGTGAATGAAGGTGATATTTTATTTGTAATTGAACAAGAGCGTTATATTGCTAATGTTTCTTTGCGTGAGGCTGAGCTTGCCAGTGCCAAGGCAAATTTAGTTAGAGCTGAAAGAGATTACAAACGTCAATCCTCATTGAGTAAACAAAATTATGCTTCTAAAGCAACTTTAGATAATGCGGAAAGTGCTTATTTACAAGCAAAAGCTGCTGTTGCTCAGGCTCAGGCAAGCCTTGATTTAGCCAAGATTGATTTAGGCTATACAGAGATAAAAGCTCCGATAAGCGGTCGCATAGGTAAAGCACTAGTAACTGAGGGTAACTATGTTGCCTCAACCTTGCAAACCTTGGCTCGTATCGTACAAACCAACCCGATTCGTGTGGCTTTTTCCGTAACGGATAAAGATATGCTTTCTATGCGTCAAACCTATGGCGGAAAAGGTGAAGCTTTGCAAACAGAATTGGTGCTTTCTAACGGTACGGTTTTAGTGAATAATTTGCGTTCTCGTTTTACGGACAATGAGGTTAATTCTGAAACTGCAACTATAGCGGTATACGCTGAATATAATAATGATCAAGATTTGCTTATTCCCGGAAATTATGTTGATATTCGTATCGGTAAAAAAGAAGCTCAAGTGGCATTGCTTGTTCCGCAAGGGGCATTAGCTCAAGATCAACATGGTAATTATGTAATGGTTGTCACAGATGATGGGATTGCCGAACAAAGAAGAGTTGAGCTTGGCGAAATTATAGGTGATAAACAAGTTGTTTTGAGTGGCTTGAATGCGGATGAAAAAGTTATCATTCAAGGGTTACAAAAAGTTAGAGAAGGACAAAAAGTAAAGGCACAACTGGTTTCTGGTAAATCGGAGGTTAAATAATCTATGTTTTCAAGAATATTTATTGAGCGTCCACGTTTTGCGATGGTGATATCCATCGTTTTGACACTTGCCGGTGTTATTGCGGTATTTTCTCTTCCGATAGCTCTTTATCCGGAAATTACCCCTCCTGAAGTTGTTGTTTCTGCCACCTATCCCGGTGCTAGTGCCGAAGTTGTTGCCAAAACCATAGGTATTCCTCTTGAAGAAGAGGTCAATGGTGTAGAAGATATGCTTTATATGAGTTCTTCATCTGAAAACTCAAGTTATCAGCTTACCATTACTTTTAAGGTTGGTGTAGATAGAGATATGGCCCAAGTTAAGGTGCAAAACCGTATCCAACAAGCTCAGAGCAAATTGCCAACAGAGGTTACTCGTCAAGGTTTAACCGTTCGCAGTCGTTCATCCAATATCTTGGGGTTTATTACCGTTGGTTCTCCTAAAGGGACATATAGCCCTTTAGAGCTAGCAAACTATGTGCAAAATAATGTGAAAAACAACCTTGCTCGTGTTTATGGTGTAGGTGAAGTTAATGTTTATTCATCCAAGCTTAGTATGCGAGTTTGGCTCGATGCCGATAAGATAACTGCCTTAAATATTCCGCTCAGTAGCATTAAAGCCGCTATTGAAAGTCAGAACTATCAACCTTCATTGGGTAGCGTTGGTGCTATGCCCGGTGATGGAACTCAGCAAATGGTATATACCTTGCAGACTCAAGGACGTGTTAATGAAGTTGATGATTTTAAGAATATTATTGTTCGAACAGCAGAGCAGGGTGGGTTAGTATATTTAAAAGATATTGCTAGAGTTGAAATTGGGGAAGAAAGTTATCGTGCAACCTCAAAGTTTAATAACGCTCCCAATGTTGCCATTGCTATCAATCAATTGTCCGGAGCTAATGCTCTTGAGGCAATGAAAGCAGTTAAAGCTGAAATGGAAAAACTATCAAAAAGTTTTCCTGAAGATATGAATTATATAATTGGTTATGATGCTACCGAATATATTAAATCATCAATTGAAGAAGTTGTTTTCACTTTGATTGTTACCTTTTTGTTGGTGGTTTTGGTTTGTTATATCTTTTTACAAGATTGGCGAGCTACATTAGTTCCTTCCTTGACAATTCCGGTATCATTATTTGCTACTTTTGCCGTAATGATGGCACTTGGTTATACAATGAATATTTTAACCTTGTTTGGTCTGGTTCTTGCAATCGGCTTGGTAGTTGATGATGCGATTGTGGTGGTGGAGCGTGTGTTGTATTTGATGGAAACCGAAAAAATGGCTCCTAAGCAAGCCACGATTAAAGCTATGGAAGAAGTTTCCGGTGCTATTATTGCAACTACATTAGTATTGTTAGCAATATTTGTTCCGGTTGGTTTTATGGGCGGAATTACCGGTAGAATTTATCAGCAGTTTGCTATTACTATTTCTACCTCTGTAGTATTTTCATCCATAAATGCTTTAACCTTATCTCCGGCATTATGTGCCACTATTTTACGTCCGCTAAAACCGGCACAAAGAGGTCCGCTGTTTTGGTTTAATAACATTGTTAATAAATCCAGAGATACTTATGTTGCTATTGTTGCGATAATTGCCAGAAAAGTTTCGGTTATTGCACTTTTATTTGTTTTAATACTTGGGGCTGTTTATGGATTCTTGAGCATTAGTCAAACATCTTTTATTCCTAATGAAGATCAAGGTGTTATTATGATAAACGTCCAATTACCTGAAGGTGCAACTCGTGAACGCACTCAAAAGTTCATTGATGAAATTTATCCGCTCATCAAAGAAGAAGAAGGCGTTGACAGTGTTATGATAGTTGTCGGTGTTTCTCTTATTGGGGGTACGGGTGAAAACGTAGCTTTAGGTTTTATTGCGCTTCGTCCATGGAATGAGCGTAAAGATGAAAAATTATATTCTACTAATATAATGAATCGTATTCTAGCTAAAGTATCGAGAAAACCACAAGCTCAAGTGAACTTGTTTGAGCCTCCGGCTATTATGGGGTTGGGCATGAGCGGTGGTATGGATTATCGTTTGCTTTCAACTCAAACAGATAATCCTCAAGCTATTGATGCAGCATTACAGAATATGTTAATGCAGATAAATCAAGCTCCTGAAGTTAAATATGCTTATTCAACTTATACAGCTCAAACACCCAATATATTTATTGATATTGATCGTCAAAAAGCTGAGGCAATGGGGGTTTCAATCGGCAGTATCTTTTCTGTTTTGCAAAATTATTTGGGGTCAAGTTATGTTAATGATGTAAACTTTGGAACTCAGGTTAATAAAGTTATGATTCAGGCAGACTGGAAATTCCGTAAAGATATTGACAGTATTAATAAGTTATATGTCCAAAATAAAAATGGTCAAATGGTACCTTTAGGTTCGGTAGTTAATCTGCGTAAAGTATTATCTCCTCGAGTAGTAACCAGATACAACCAATATCCGAGTGTATCTATTACTGCTGTTCAAAGCGATTCGGTTAGTACCGGTGAGGCAATGAGCGCATTGGAAAAATTATCTTCAAAATTACCTAAAGGTTTTACTTATGACTGGTCATCGGTTAGCTATCAAGAAAAAGCCAGCGGTGGGCAAATAGGCTATTTATTAGCCTTAGCAATTACTTTCGGCTATTTGTTCTTAGTTGCTCAATATGAAAGTTGGATAACTCCGCTTCCGGTTTTGACATCTGTTTTTGTGGCTATGCTAGGGGCTTTAGCAGGCTTATTTATTACCGGTTTACCTTTGAGTATTTATGCTCAATTAGGTTTGATATTGTTGGTCGGTTTGGCCGCCAAGAATGCAATTTTGATTGTTGAGTTTGCTAAGGAAGAATATGAACGAGGATCAACAATTGTTAAAGCGGCCATGACCGGAACTAAAGAGCGTTTTCGTGCGGTATTGATGACTGCATTTACCTTTATTTTAGGTGTTGCGCCAATGATTGTAGCAACCGGCGCCGGTGCAGCCAGTAGAGTAGCGATAGGGGTTCCGGTATTTTATGGGATGTTGCTCGGAACAGCAGCCGGATTGATAGTAATTCCGTTACTTTACGTTTTGTTCCAAACTCTAAGTGAGAAGTTCTTAGGAAGAAAATAATCATAAACCCCACCTTCACAGGTGGGGTTTTAATTTCCTAGTTACTAATGACTGATAACAACTCTTCAAGAGATAATGTTTTTTGCTCACCATTTTGCATATTTTTTAAGGTGTAGGTATTGTTAGCTATTTCTTCTTCACCGATTATAACCAAATAAGGAATTTTAACCTTATTGGCGAACTCCATTTTTTTCTTAAATTTACAGTTACGCATCATTACATCTGTTGCAACATCATGACGACGTAACTCTCCGGCTAAAGTAACAGCTTTGTCATTATAATCTGGATTTTGAGTTATAATAAGCACTTTATTTGGAGTAGGACCGGCAATTTTTAACAGCCCATTAGCTCTTAGCTGATCAAATAATCTGGTTAAACCGATAGATATTCCGACACCGGGAAATTTTTTATCCATAAACACACTGGACAGGTTGTCATAACGTCCGCCAGAGCAAACTGACCCAAATTGCGGATAATCGTCAAAAAATGTTTCATAAACCGTACCGGTATAATAATCCAAGCCACGGGTAATGCTCAAATCTATTTGCATATTTTGTGGATTTATACCTAAATTTTTAGCTTGAGCAATAACTGTTTTTAATTCATCTAAACCGGCCGCAAAATTTTCGTTTTCAATTTTAAGATTTTCCAATTGGCTTAAGATTTGTTCATTGTTACCGCTAAGTTTTATAAAGTTTAACAAAGCTTCATTTTTATCTTGCGGTAATCCCATCTCAGCCATCTCGCCTAAAAATGCTTCGGTAGGTATTTTCTTAATTTTATCTACCAAACGCAAAACATCAACCGTCTTATCCGCAATATTGAGGTTTTCTAAGAAACCTGAAAGAAGTTTACGATTGTTGAGATAAATTTTAAAAGCAGGCAATTCAAGTTTATTAAATACCGTATATATTACTGCCAAAACTTCAGCATCATAGACAATATTAAGTTCATCCCTATCAATAATATCAATATCACATTGATAAAATTCTCTAAAGCGCCCTTTTTGCGGACGTTCACCTCGATAAACTTTGCCAATCTGATAGCGTTTGAACGGAAAAGTAAGATTATTGTGATAAAGAGCTACATATTTAGCTAAAGGCACAGTTAAATCAAAACGCATAGCTAAATTGGTATCACCTTTCTTAAATTCATATATTTGTTTTTCGGTATCACCGCCGGATTTAGACAGCAATACTTCAGCCAGTTCCAAAACCGGCGTATCAAGAGGAGCAAAACCAAACAATTCATAAGTATGGGCAATAACAGACTTCATTTTTTCCATTACAATCTGCTCTTCGGGCAGAAGTTCCATAAATCCTTGCAATGTACGAGCTGTCATAGCTTTTTACCCCTCTAAATAAAATTAAACCAACTTTTATTAATAACGCAAAAGCCATATTTGTCAAGGCGAAAGAGCCAAAGCATTTGATGCTACAAAATTATCCCCCGCCAATTGATGATGCTTGTATTTTTTGAAATAACAATGTTATTATTTGCCTATAGATTTTAATTAAAAGGATAAAATAAATGACCCAAATAGCTGTTGTTGGCATAGAAGAAAATTTAGGAAGAGAAGTTTTGACATTGTTGGCAGAACAAGGGTATAAAGCCCAAGATGTTGTTGCTTTATCATTGCGTTCAGCGGCCGGAAGCATGGTGTCTTTTGGTGAAGAAGATGAGATAGATGTGTTACGCCTTGATAATTTTGACTTTACAAGTGTTAAGCTTGTTGTTTTTGCATCAACAGTAGAATTAACTAAAAAATATTTACCGCAGGCTATGAAAGCAAGGGTAAAAGTTATTGATGCTTCCGGTCTTTCCGCAGGTAATCCTGATGTTGCAATGATTTTAAGCGGTTATAATGATGATAAATTAAAATCAGCAAACTCAAATGTTGTTTCTGTACCTTCTGCAGAAGTAACACAGATGTTAATTCCGTTACAGAGTATTCATCAGCAATATAGTATTAAGAGAATAGTTGTTTCAACTTATAGCTCAACTTCTGCATTTGGGCGTGCAGGAATGGATGAGTTATTCAACCAAACCCGTAAAATTTTTATGAATGAAACTTTAGCCGATGATCAAAACATTTTTCATAAACAAATAGCTTTTAATGTTATTCCTCATTTGGGAGAGTTTATCGGTGAGGAAACATCGGCTGAATGGGCTTTTAATGCAGAAACTAAACAAATATTTGGTGGTGATATAAAAGTTCATGCCAATTGTTCTGTGATTCCGGCTTTTATAGGTTCGGCTCAGTACATAAACGTTGAATGCATTAAAGATATAGATGTTAGCGAAGCTAAGGATTATATAAAAAAGACCAAAGGAGTAGTAGTTTTTGATAAACAGGTTGATGGTGGTTATGTAACTTTGCATGATGTTCAAGGTGAAGATAATATTTATGTAAGTCGTTTGCGCCAAGATAGTAGTATTGAAAATGGTATAAGCTTTTGGTGTGTGGCTGATAATCTTCGTTCGGCATCTGCAACAAACATTTGTAAAATAATAAAAAATTGGAAATAAATAATAAGGAACAACTAAATGAAGAAAAATATCATTTTTTTATTGATTTTGGTCTTAGAACTTTGTTTTGCTCCCAATGCTTATACTTCAGCAAACGCTATTAGTGATAATTTAAGATATAATGAGGTTAATGCCAAACTTACTAATATCGCTAATTTGTTGAAAAAAGATTCAATTAGTTCACAAACATTAGAAGATGATATTACGTATTTAAGAGAAAAAAGAGTTCAATTAGAAAACAGCAAGGCAGAGATTGAAAATGATATTCGTTTTGTTGAAAAAAGAGCCGAAGCTTTAGGTGAAATGCCTGAAGATGGTAATGAAATTAAATTAATTACCGAAAAGAGAAAAGAAATAAAAAAAGAATTAGCTCAAGAGCAAGCTCGTTTATCAGAAGCAAATTTATTACTGGCGAGAATAGATGAATTAGAGTTGGCAATATTTTCTTTGCGAAATAAAGAATTATGGGGAAATCTGCTAATTTCCGAAACACCATTAATTTATCCATCGGTTTTGTTGGATTCCGGCAAAATGTTTTTCAAGTTGGTTGTTGATGTTATTAAATCACCTCTTCCTTGGTATAAAGATATTAGCTCTAAAAACTCTAAAGAAATAAAAAATAAAGTTTTTCCTTTAAGTTTGGTTGTTATTTTCATAGCTCTTGTCGGTTGGGTGTTCAGAAGATTTATTCTCCGGCGTTTTGGTTATCTTCCTGAGATTGAATATCCTCGTTTTGGGCGTAAAATATCTGCGGCAATATTTGTTTGTTTTGCATACGGAGTTATTCCGACCTTAATTATCAGTTTATTTTTATTCTGGATTATAAATGGTAAGGTTTTAACCGGAGGATTGTTTGGTGCGGTTCTGATTAACTTTTTATATTATTCATTGTTTGTAATAATGGGTAAGGCAATTTGCAGAGTTATTTTTACCCCCTATAATGAACGTTGGCGTTTAATAAATATTAGTACCGATAAATCTAAACGTGTTACCGGCGCTCTCTATATATCTGTGTTTTTGATAGGTGTTTTAGCCTTTTTAAGTAAAATTGTCGAAATTCAAAATTATCCGATAGAGCTTATGACCTTTTTAGTAGGTATAAGTGCAACCGTAAAAGCTTTTTGTTTGTTATGGGTAGTTTATTTATTACTTTGGGAAAGTCCGTTATCAACTTCACCGGAAGAAGAAAATTCCGATACGGAAGAAGATGATTCTGATACTGTTTCGGTTGAAGACAATTGGAGTTTAAGATTACTTCTAACTACAATTTTGGTAGCAATAAGCATTACAGGTTTGTCATTCTTTGGCTATCCTTATTTGGCATCATTTGTAATTAATCGTATTATTTATTCTATTCTTTTAGTTTTAATATTTATGGGATGTCGCAAAGTTTTACACGACATTATGCATCGTTTGCTTTTTCTAAAGTTTTGGCTCAAGACCTTTAGAATGCGCAGAAAAGTTTTACGTCGTATAGATTTTTGGTCAAGCTTTATTATTGATCCGTTGTTGGTCTTTGTCGGTTTGTTTATTTTGTTAGCCTTATGGGGCGTTCCAACAGATGTTTTACATAAAATAATACATAAACTATTTAATCGTTTTACTATTGGGGGAATTAAAATTTCACTTTCTTCCATAATTTTAGGAATTATAGTGTTTTTTGTATCCATAACCATTGTTAAAACCTTACGTCAAAAGTTAGAAAATGGATTACTTGCTCGTATGGATATTGAAGATGGCACACGTCATTCTTTGGCTGCCGGATTTTCATCTATCGGATATGTTGCTTCAGCAATTCTGGCAATAGTAATAATGGGCGGTAATTTAACCAGTTTAGCCTTGGTTGCCGGTGCTCTTTCCGTTGGTATCGGTTTGGGTTTACAAAATGTGGTTAATAATTTTGTATCGGGTATCATTATTTTATTTGAGCGTCCGGTTAAGGTTGGTGATTGGGTGATTATTAATGGTGAAGAGGGACAAATCAAACAAATTAATATTCGTTCAACAGAGATGGAAACATTTAATCGCTCAAGTTTAATAATTCCTAATGCTGATTTACTTTCCACAACAGTAACTAATTTAACTCATGGTAATAATTGGTCTCGTCAAAAAGTTAAAGTCGGAGTTGCTTATGGTAGTGATGTTGAAAAGGTGCGTAACATACTCTTAGAATGTGCGGCAAATAACAAAAAAGTTATGCGTAAACCTGAGCCTTATGTTTTATTTCAAGATTTTGGTTCTAACAGTTTAGATTTTGAATTACGTTGTTATACTTCAGATATTTGGAGCGGTTGGACAATCCCTAGTGATTTACGCTATGAAATAAATCGTAGATTTAGAGAGGAAGGAATAGAAATTCCGTTTAATCAAATGGTTATCCACACCGGATGTAAGGTTTCAGACAAAACAGAAGATATGTTTTATGCTACGAGTAAAAAAGAGGAAGAATAATGCTGTTAAAAGATTTAAAAAACAAAACTATAGTTATTTGGGGTTTGGGTTCAGAAGGCAGAGCTGCTAAGGAATATATTGAACGCAACAAAACAACCAATAACATTATCGTTTATAACGATGATGACGGTGAAGAAAAATTTCGAGATGCAATTTCTCATGCCGATGTTATTATTCGCTCTCCGGGAGTTAGTGTTTATAAGCAAGGTATTAGCCAAGCTAAAGAAGCCGGAGTTGCAATAACATCTTGTTCTGATTTGTTTTTATCGGAAATGAGAGTAAATCACCCTAATACCAAAGTTATCGGTATTAGTGGTTCTAAGGGCAAAAGCACCAGTGTAAGTATGTTGTTTCATATGCTAAGAAGAATGGGTAAAAATGTTGCTCTGGGAGGAAATATTGGCAAACCTTTGATAGAACTGATAGATGGTGAATATGATTATGTGGTTTGTGAATTTTCGAGTTATCAGGCTAGCGATTTAAGCGTCTCTCCGCAAATTGTGATGTTTAATAATTTATTTTCGGTTCATACTGATTGGCATAACGGACACGATAATTATTGTCGAGATAAAATTCATTTGGCCGAAAATCAAAAAGATGGTGATATTTGTATTGTTAATGCCAATAATTCTCAAGTGTTAGAATATACTCGTAAACTACATAATATCTCATATTATGGTAAAGTTGACGGTTTCCACGCAGATGGTAAGGTTTTATATTATAAAGATGAAGCCTTGTTAAATATTGATGAGTTAAAAATAAGCGGCAACCATAATATGGATAACCTAGCCGGAGTTATGACCATTTTGGATAAGTTGGGGCTTGATTTTAGAGCAGCCGCTCAAAGTCTTAAAGATTTTGAAGGTCTTCCACACCGCCTGCAAAAGGTTGGCAGTTATGGCGGAATTTTGTTTATTAATGATAGTATTTCGACCGCTCCAGAAGCCGCAATCGGTGGAATGCAGAGCTTTGATGAAGATATGGCAATTATCTCCGGCGGAATCGAAAATCATCAGGATTATCAGCAATATGCAATGTATATTGAAAATAACCCCAAGGTAAAAGTTGCCGTTACCTTATTTCAATGTGGTCCGCAAATAGCTTCAACGCTTAAGAACATTGTCAAACGTAGTGATTTTAAGCTAATTGAAGCAG
>JAZNVJ010000194.1:0-7806 GCA_045592765.1 Alphaproteobacteria bacterium
TGCTGATGGCAATTTTAAATTTTATGATGAGTATCGTTCAGACTATTCTATTATATATGAGTCTAAATTTAGTAAAGAAGAACTAAGATGTTTAAATATTTTAGAAATAAGCTTAGATAATTTAAATACAGACGTTCTAAAGAAACAATACAAAAAAATGGTTAAAATTTATCATCCAGATCTAAACCCCAATGATAAAGATGCTGAAGAAAAATTTAAAATGTTAAGCACTTCATACAAAAGCATCTTGCTAAAAATAAATAAAGGCCTAGCGAGTTGAGGAAAGGTTTTGTTTTGCAGGTGATTCTTTAGGCTTTTGGTTGGTGTTAAGTTTTTGTTTTTTTGCTATTTGTTTGCTTTTTTCTGCTATTTTATTTATTTGTTTCTTGTTATCTCTTCCCGATTTTTTCAAAATCATCTCAACAACTTGTTCTTCTCCGGTTTCCTTCCTTCCTGCATCCATTACTTCATCTAATTTTAGTTTTTCCAAGGCCTTTGTTTGAGATTGGTTTGTTACTTGAGTAATATTTTTTATTCTTTCAATCCCTCTCAAAACCATAACAGTTTCTTTTTGTGATAAAATTTTACTACCAGATTTTACTCTTTTGGCGACATCTTCACTTAAAACTTTTTCCAAGTGGTCGTCTATTAAGTTCACATCTTGAGTTGTTTTGTTGATTGTTTTTTTATCAATACCTTGTATTCCTACACTTTTAATCATTCTATCAGCAACCATAACAGCTTCTAATTTGCCAACAGATTGTTGCATTTTCTGATTATGAATAATGTTTTTTTGCTGAAACTGTTTTCTTTCGTCATCATTTAGTGCATTGAGCAAAGAATTGTTGATATCAACAGGTAATGCGTCATAATATTCTTCTTCATCATCCTCATCATAAACTTCTTTTATTTTTTTTCGAATTTTTTTTATACCTTTAGGTAAGTCAGATGGTGCTAGAGATGATGTTATATTTAAAGCTTTTTTTTCTTTAGCTTCAAACTCCAAAGCTTTTTTAGTGTTTATTTTTCTGGTGATTTTTTCTGATGAGCTAAAACCTTTTTTGTTTTTATCCCATTGAATATTTGTGTCTGAAGTTTTATCTTCCATCAAATCCCCTTTGTAAAAAATAATTATATATACATAGTGTCATATAAATGCTATTTTGTCAATTAGAGCTATTTTTTTGATAGGTTATCATCATAGATCCATCAGATAAATTGCATGAAGATGTTTTAATATCGCCATCTTTTCTGGTTAATACAAAAGTTTTTGTTGTCATAGATAATATATGTTCAGATATTTCATTTTTTAATTGTTGCCAATTTTCGGTTTGTTCAAAAAAATCTTTTTGAGAATTTAAAATTTCATCTAAATTAGGCTCATTATCCAAAAAAGATTTATCTGATTTCCAAAGGGTTAAATAGGCGTTGTTGTAAAAATTTAACCTTCCATTAGTTCCAAATATTAAAACCGCATCAAATAAATTTTCTAGCATTTCTTTTTGTCCTGTTAAAAGAGCATTATAAGCACTAGTTGCGGCTAGACGATCAGTTATATCTTCATAAGCAAAAATAAGTCCTCCCGCAGGATATGCCGCACGCATTCTACTTAACGTTCTGCCATTAGGTAGGTGGAGCATATCTTTTTGAGGCTCTATTATTTGGTGAAATTTTTTTTGTTCATCTGCTTTAAATAATGCATAATCAGGAACTTCTGGTAACAGCCTTTTTTCTCTGATGGCATCTAAAAAACCAACATATGAAGGATTCTCGTCTAACCAATCAGCATCAAGTTTCCACAAAGATTCAAAAGCATGATTATAAAAAGCTAGCTTTAATTTTTGGTCAAAAACAGCAAAAGCAGTGCCTAATGTTCCTAAAATTTCAAGTTGTGCATTTTGATGTAGTTTTAGATTTCTTTTAATTTCATCTAAGTCATTAATGTCAATCATTGAACCTAAAGTATATATCTTGTCAAAATTTGCTTCAGCATAAAATGGAGTTTCAAAGGCCTTCATGGCGATTCTTTGACCATCTTTAATAATACTTATGTTATTGCATTTTTGCCTATTTGCAATTAAAGCTCGTTTAGCTAATTCTTTGATTGTTACCTCTCCGTTAGCACATGTAACCTCAACGCTTTGTTTTATCACAATATCTTTAGAAACATTTCCACATATTTCCAAATATTTTTTATTACAATTTATTATTTCTAGCTTATCATTTCTTAGCCAAACAGGAAAAGGAATATTATCAATCATTTGTTGCATTTGTAAAAATTGTTCTGATGCTAAATTTTTAGCTTTTTCTAGAGTGGCTATTTTAGCCGTTTCGAAACTTATATCTCTAAACCAAATCATATCGCAATAAATATTACCATCGATTCCATTTATTCTTGTTCCAGTTAAATGCAAATATTTATTTGCGTTTTTCAAAGCAAAGTCATCATCAAAAGAAACGCCTTCTTCTTTTAATAATTCAACATATTTTTTAATTTTTTTTGCATCTTCTTTATAAAAGTTTTTTAATATTTCATCAAACGATGATGCTGCGCCATTAGGCAGATTCATTATTACAGCTAATCTTCTTGAGCATCTTTCAAGAATATGCTTACGAGGATCATTTATTTTTTGATCTGGATAAATAAAAGCAAAATAGCCATCTCTTGAAGCATAAAGGGTTTCAGCATATCTTTCTCTATCTCGATTTAAAAAATAATTTTTTTGTTTTAATTTTAATATTTGAATGATTTCCCAAAAAATAATCAATATTAAAAACACAGCAATTACACCCAAAACATACCAAAGTTCTGGGGCTGCATAGTACATATCTGTTAATAATGTCCAAGTTGTCATTTTATCTTTAATTATAAAAACGATTGTCTATTTTCAAATTCTATTATATAAAATATTTTAATAAAACCAAAAAAACACAATGGTGGAAAAATGTATATTTTATCTTTTGATACAACAGGGGTTGCCTGCTCTATTTTACTAAGCACAGAAAATGAAGTTTTAGATAAGTTTACTATGTCTATGGATTTTGGGCAGTCTGAAGTTTTATTGCCTGAAATAAAAAAAATGCTAGAAAAAAGAACATTAAAGTTTAAAGACATAAATCTTATTTTAGTTTGTGTTGGACCAGGTTCTTTTACTGGTGTCAGGTCTTCAGTTTCAGTTGCCCGAACATTCTTGTTGGCAAACCCTAATGTATATTTAGGAGGGGTTACAGCGTTTGATGCATATTTAAAGGAATTAAACTCAGAAGATGCTGCAGATATAAATGCTGTTATTATTGAGACCAAAAGAGAAGATTTTTATGTTCAGCTTTATGATTATAATTTTCGAAAAATAAACAAGGCACAATCCTTAAAATATGATGATATTATGTTATTGTTAAAAGGGCATAAAGTTTCTCTTGTTGGCGATGGCGTTGAACGATTTTTAAACAAACCAAGCGGATTGTCATTACATTGTTTAAAAATAAAAGAGCATCTGGATATTGAGACTATTTGGCGCACAGGAATGGAGCATTATCAAAATAAATGCCTCGATTATCCCAAACCATTATACTTAAGGGCTCCAGATATAACATATCCTAAGAAATAATAAGAGCTTTACATACGATTTTCTTTGTTTAAGAGAGCTTGAATTGTTTTGTTAATTTCGTTTTTATGGTTTGCTTCAATAATTTCAATAATTTCAACCTCTTGCTTGTCGAGTCTGCGATTAATGCCTAAAGAATCATAGAATTGTTTGCTTGAGTTATAAAGCTTTGCAGCCTGTATACTATTGCCTTGAGCATAAAGATGTTGAGATATGTTTTTACTTGCATTAGCAACATCTCTGGCGTTGATCTCTCCATCTGCAATATTCAATACATTTTGATATGCCCAAATAGCTTTACTTGTTGAATTAGCTTTTGCATACATATCTGCAACTCTACTCCATGCTGTAACGTTATGAGGTTCAAGCTCTATAGCTAACTCAAAAGAGCTTGTCGCTAAGTGAACATCATTAATAGCAGCCAAATTACCAAAAATAATAGCTTGAGCAGATGTTTGTTGATAAATAGCTTCTCTTATTCCTTCGGCGGTTGCATTAACCGCTTTATCTATATTAATATCCATCAGTGTTTCTAGAAGGGCCAACGCTAAAGAAGGGTCTCCCTCTGCTAAGTGGTATAATGCTGTTTCGTTAGTTGGTAGATTGTTGTTTTTTTGAATTTGTGCAAATTCGTTATTTCGGCACAATCCGACAAATTCTTTTATTGCATCCAAAAGCTGTAAAACATCTTCTTCAGAACTTGTATAACGGTTTCTATAAAGAATTGTTTGCGCTATTTTCAAATCATCGACACCTCTTCCAAGCATATCAATAATTAACCAGATTAATTCATTTAATGGTTGATTTTGTTGATGGTATGATAAAGCATCTGGTTTCAATGAATGTTCAATATAATTTTGTTCAAGTTGTTGTACGGATCCTTTTTTCCAATCAAAATCTATTTCTTTTTGTTTTTTAGAAAAATGCTTCTCTGCCTTTTTTTCTTTCACTAACTTTTCTTCTTTGTTTTCTTTTTCTAAAGCCACGTTCTTCTTGTTTTTTTCAAATTCTCTTTCAGTTCGGGCCATTTCCAGTTCTTTTTGTAATTCTTTTTCTAGTTCACGTTCTTTTTCTTGTTCTTCAATAATTCGACTTAGTTCTAATGTTTCATCGTCATTAAATATGTCATTATTATCGATTTCTTTTTCATCTTTTTCGTTGTTGCGCAAGAAAAATATTATAGATTTTATGTATATAACGATGATTAAAAACAAAAACATAACTAGCGCCAAAATCATTAAGATTATTGATGCCATTCTTAAATTGTCTACACCAGATAGATAAGAGTTAAGAAAAGACGACAACATATCAAACTTATTAGATATGGAGCCGAAAATATCAACAGATGAGAATATGTTCATGAATTGTTCATACATATTTTTCAAACCATTTACAAAATATAATTTTCACTCTAAAATGTCAATAAAAAAGCATTATAAGCACTAAAGGTTAAAAAATATTAAGAGAAAATAAAATGGGTTATTTAGCTCAAAAGAAAAAAAACATTCGTGAAGAACTTGTTTTAAAAATAATGGCTGTTACTTTATCTGTATATACGGTAATCCTATTACTTTGCAACGATTCTTCATTGATGGAAAAAGCGTTGTTTCAAGTTTATTGTATTATCGTCATTACTTTAATTTACTCTCTTTTTATTCGTCGTTTTGTTTTTTCTTTAGTTTTTACAATAATTTTACTTGTAAACTATTTTTATATATCCTCTTCATCAATATTATTTTTTGCTCCTCAAAAACATTCCAATAATATGGTTTTTGTTAAATATAGTGACAACGAATTTGATATTGAAAATGCAGAAGTTATACAAAAGGGGTTTTTAAAGCTAGATAAAACATATGTTTCTTATCGCAAAGTAAAGCTTTTTGGTGTTGAGCAGCTATTTTTAGGTGTAGATTTTTCATACGTAAAGGATGTCAAAAAACACTTGCATCAGTTAAGGAGCTTTATTATCAAGCAAGATAGTCCGGTGGTTATTGTTGGTGACTTTTTTCTTCCGGCATGGTCTTCGTCGGTTAAAAAGTTTTTAAGCGACACCAATTTAGAAGTAAAAAACCGATTATTGTTTGTTTCTTCAAAAAATAAAAATGCTTTTTTTTCTACTCCAAGTTACAATGTTATATCTTTTCACAATATAGTCATATCTGATATTAAAATTACCAGCCCTAAGCAAAAACAAAAAACAGCAACAATGGAGTTTAAGTATGGTTTTATTGAGGATTAAAAAGTTTTTTTAATAGATCTACAAGCTGTTTGTTTCCTGATTCTTCAGCGTATTTCAATGCTTTCAAAAAACAGCTATCAGCTTCACTAGTGTTTTTTCTTTTTAATTCGGCCAGAGCTATGTTTGCATAATCTATAGCAGCACCAACCCATCGTTCATTACACAATTCTCTACTTAAAGATTGATTAAACAATCCAATAGCTCTTTGAATTTCTCCTCTTTTCATGCAAATAATTCCTAAAAGATTATATATATTAGCTATATGAAAAGATGAAGATGTTGATTTTGCTTTTTTTAATATGTTTCTTAAGACAAGATCAGCTTTTTCTAGTTTATTTTGTTTTATTAAAGTATTTGCTTGCAAATACATCATTTCAAGTAATGCTGAATTATTACCAGTTTTTTTGTATAAGTCAGCGGCCATTTGAGATAGGGAAATAGTTTTTGAATATTTGTTTTGCGCCGCAGCAATTTGAGCGGCAATATCAAAATTAAGAGCTCGCAACTGAATATTTGAAGAAGATAATAAGTTTTCCGCAGATTTAATCAATTTTTGAGCTTTAGAAAAATCAAGGTTAATTAAAGCCGCTAAGGCTTTTTGATTTAAGACTTCACCCATTCCGTTAAGATTTTTGTTTTTTTCAAAAATATTCAAAGCTTTATCAAACGTATCATTTGCTTCATCATTTCGATTCTCTGCCGTCAAAATCATTCCAATATTAGCGAAAGTAACAGCTTCAAGGTTTTTTGCGCCTATTTCATTAAACAAATTAGCGGCTGTTTTTAGCATAAATTGTGCTGTATCAAATACAGCAGATGCTCTATAAACAGTTCCACATAACAAATAAGCCAAGGCTTCTTCATAAATAAAATGGAGCTTTCTAAATTGGTTTATGGCTAAAGCTGCTTTTATGCTGGCTTGTTCCAGATCTCCTTCATATAAAGCAATTTGAGCTTCTAAAAACACGATTCGAGCTTTTTCTTGTTTGTTTTTTGATGGTATTTTGTTTAATATTTTTTGAGCTTTATTGAATTTAAATTCTCGACAATATTTTTCTGCTAAAAACAGATTTTGATTTATAGATATTTTTTTTCCGCAAATAATTTTAAGCTCATCGCTGTTTATAAAATTAATCAAAGATGAAAATTTTTTGTTTTTTATATCATCAAAAATAGGTTTTAGCTGATGTTTTTTTAATTTGTTAAGCTTTTTTGATGCAAAATGAATTGTTGCCGAGGAATACCAATTATGATAATCAACTTTTGTTAATATGTTTTTTTCCAAAAACATGAATATCATTTTTTTTCTAAGATTTTTAGTATAAAAAAACGCTCCTAAAAAAGAAATTATAAAAACAATTAATATTAAAGTAGATATGATCATAAAATTTAATTTTCTTTACTCAATGTTAGTTTTTAACCTTTATGATAATAACATATCTTATCCCAAACTTAATGTATAGGAAATTTTTAATATGACCATTAGTAAATTAAAATCTAAAGATCTTTATACCAAATGTGACCATCGTAAATTTAAGTTTTCATCAACAGCCGAACTGGAAGAGCGCCTTTCTGCTTTAGGTCAAGATAGAGCGTTAAGCGCAGTAGAAATAGGTATAAACATTCAATCTAAAGGATATAATTTATTTTGTCTTGGTCCCGAAGGAACAGGAAAAACAAGTTTGGTAAAAAGAGTTTTAGAAAAAGAAGCAAAAAAGCGTCCAACACCAGAAGATTGGGCATATGTGTATAATTTTGATGAACCATACAAACCGCATGCAATAAGTTTTCCTCCCGGAACAGCGGTTAACTTTTCTAAAGATATTGATAAGTTGATAGAAACAATTTCTGCCTCGATTCCAGCAATTCAAGAGAGTGATGAATATAAATCCAGCATAGCGCAAATAAACGAAAAATATAAGCAACACAAAGAAAAATATATAAAACTGCTACAGAAAAAAG
>JAZNVJ010000195.1:0-6278 GCA_045592765.1 Alphaproteobacteria bacterium
ATTTACGTAAAATTATTGAAGAACGAAAACGCAAGGAATTAGAATTAAGAGCGGCAAAGAAAAAAGAGTTTGAGCAAGAGATTTCTAAGGAAACAGAAAAAGTAGAAAAGCCCAAAAAAGAATATAATAGAGATTTGATGATAACAAGGGGACGGGATAGCCGATAAATGGCAACAATTTTAAGTATTGAAGATGAAAAAAGTATAAAAAAGGCCCTTTTTGTTGTTGGAATGGGGCTTTGTGTAGCCGCACTGGTGTTTTTAGCACTAAGTGCGGTTTCTTTATGGCTGGTGCACTTTGGGGTTTGTGATAGTGGAGAAAAAAACTGTTGTTTATTTGCTCATCAAAAGTGGCAATTTAGTGGTATATTTAGCAGTTTGAAAGATGCTTATACTAATTGGTTTGCAGTGTTGTATCATAATGATTTTAGCGGACTACGTAAATTTTTATTGTGGGTTCCGGTGATAGTTCCTTTTTTATCTTTAATGGTTTTAGTTATTTTTGTATTGCATTCATCATATTCTTTTACTCTGTGGTATATCTTAAATAATCATTTTGCAAAGTTAGCAGATATAGCCCGAATGGGTTTATTGGAAAATACTCGTTTGGTTTTGGGGCGTTTTGGTGATTTTTTATTGGGAGTACCTAAAGCCGCAGCAATTCTTTGTGTGGGAGAAACAGGATGTGGAAAAACATCAACAGTTGCGGTGCCTTCGATTTTGCGTTCAGATAGTATGAGTGTGGTTGCGGTTGATAATAGCGGAACTTTGGCTAGACATAGTAGTGGATATCGGGCGAAATTGGGGCCGATATATTATTTTAATTGGGATATTGCAGATGATGTTGATAAAGATATGCTGTATCCGCATTGGAATCCTTTGGCAGAAGAAAATTTACCTGATAATGAAGAAGATAAAAATAATTATATTTATTTTTTAGCCTCATATATGGTGGCTGGAGATGGTTTGCAGAGTGATGATAATTATTGGAAATGGCTTGCATCCGGTACATTGAGTGCATTTATGAATTTTTTATTATTAAAGTGCAAACAGGCTGAAGCAAATGATTATTTTTTAGGACAAATTTTGGAGAAATCTCGTCTTGCTTCAGATGATAAAGATATTTTGCTTAGCTATTATGCATTGATGCCTGAAGAATATTTTGAAAAAGCAACAAAAATGTTTGATAAAACGGAGCTTAATTCAGATGATTATTTTCCGATTGGAAATTGGGGCGGTATACCGGATACTTGGCAAGGTAAAAGACCTTGCTTGGGAATGTTAGTTGATTGGTTGGTGCAAAATTATTTAAATGGGAAAAAAGAAGGAAAAGCAGATTGGAGAACATGGATAGAAGAGTTATTATTTGAGGCTTCAGTTTTTAATTATGGTTCTTTGGTTATTAAAGGATTGCGGCAGTTTTTGTATTTGTCTGCTCAACAAAGAGAATTAGTATTTGCTCAAATGTTACGACCGTTGAAAGTGTTTGTGAATCAGACGGTGAGAGAAAAAACCAGTGATAATGATTTTACGATAAAGGATTTGCAAGGAAAAATCAATCCGGAAACGAATAAAGTTGAACCTATAACAATATATACAACAGCAAAAACTAAAACAACCAAATTTATAAATCGTTTGTTTATGGATGTTTTGTTGCGATATGGAGTAATTGAGCAAAAACAAAAAAACAGTAGAGAAATACTAATGGTCTTTGATGATGTAGGCCAAATGGTAAAAGTTAGAAGTTTGGAAGAAAGTGTTGCTAAGGGGCCGGATAAAGGTGTTTCTTTTTTGTTGTTGTGTAATAGTTTGAATAATTTAGAATTGGTTTATGGGCGTGAAGTATTAGAAACTTTGGTTTCTAATACGGAGTATAAAATTATTATGGCAGACAGTAGTTCAAAAATGAGCAGACAATTAGATAAAATGGCAATATTTGCTTCAAAATCAGTACAGATTCCCAAAGATAAACGAAAAATTTTTAAATCTCATCTTCATTTTTCGGATACTAATTATTTTCATCAATTGGCTATTGATTTGCAAGTAAAGAAAAATTTACAAGTAAAAACAATGGGGTATCAGCTGTTGCTGATGAACGGATATTATCATCGTCCAGTTTTGACGCAGAATACATCGTTTGTAAAAGATGTATTGTTTAAGGATAAAGCAGCAGAACCTGCAACCTATTTTTTGGATGATAGGGTCTTGAAGGATAGAGATACAGTAAAATTTGATATTCCAACAGTTGATTCGGTGTTGATTGATTCTGATTTGGGAATAGATGATGAGGTTGAGCTCAATCAGTATATTGATGTAGTTTATAATGATATTAGAAGTAAAGTTCCGGATGATCCTAAAATTGAAACCGTTATGATTGATGATATTTCAACTAAATGGCGAAAAAAAACTAATGAACATCAAGGAACAAAAAGTGTTTTGCAAGATGAATGGTGGTTAGATGAAGATTCATTTGGGGCAGATGTTGTTGCCAGTTTGAATAATCCTTTTATGATAAAAAAATAGCTATAATTTTTTGATAAAATTTGATATCTTTAAGTAAATTTAATTAACGAATCGGTGAATAATGGAAGAAACTTTATTTTCAACTCAAGTAAAAAGACCGTTGGCTGACAGATTGAGGCCTCAGTCGCTTGCAGAAGTGGTTGGGCAGGAACAAGTTGTGGGTGAAAATGCTCCTTTGGGCAGAATGATAAAAGCTAAGAAAATTTCTTCCTTTATTTTATGGGGACCTCCAGGATGTGGAAAAACCACTATTGCCAGATTGATTGCTGAAAATACGAATCTTTATTTTGAACAAATATCAGCAGTATTTTCTGGTGTGGCTGATTTGAAAAGAGTTTTTGCTTATGCAGAGGAAAGGCGAGCTAATCAAGGCAAAGGTACATTGTTGTTTGTAGATGAGATCCATCGCTTTAATAAATCTCAGCAAGATGGTTTTTTGCCATATGTAGAAAATGGTACGATAATTTTGGTTGGAGCGACTACTGAGAATCCATCTTTTGAGCTAAATGCAGCTTTGTTATCAAGATGTCAGGTATTTGTGCTTAATCGTTTGAGTATAGATAATTTTGAAGAACTTTTACAGCGTGCCGAAAAAGAAGTAGGGAAAAAGCTTCCGGTTGATGCTGATGCCAGAGAGTTTATGAAAGAAGTAGCTGATGGAGATGGGCGCTATATTTTGAATTTGGCAGAAAGCGTATGGAATTATGCTCAAGTAGGCGAAATATTTGACAAAGAAAATATTATGAAAATTATTCGCTCACGAGCTCCGGTGTATGATAAAGGGCGAGATGGGCATTATAATTTAATTTCTGCAGTACATAAATCTTTGCGAGGTTCGGATGTGGATGCTGCTTTATATTGGGTGGCAAGAATGCTGGAATCCGGAGAAGATCCTAAATATTTGTTGCGTCGTTTGACACGTTTTGCGGTAGAAGATGTTTCTTTAGCTGATCCAAATGCGGTGGTACAAGCAATAGCTTGTTGGGATACGTATGATAGGTTAGGTTCTCCGGAGGCGGATTTGGCAATAATGCAATTAACAGCTTATCTTGCTACAGCTCCTAAATCTGTCGGTGTATATAAAGCAATGTATGCAGCTAGAGATTTGGCAAGAAAGACAGGATCATTAATGCCACCGAAAAATATTTTGAATGCTCCGACAAAATTGATGAAACAATTAGGATATAATGAAGGTTATGAATACGACCCTGATTGTGAAGATGGCTTTTCTGGAGCAAATTATTTTCCGGAAGGAATGAAAAGAGTTAAGTTATATCATCCTGTTGATAGAGGATTTGAACGAGAAATTAAGAAAAGAGTAGAGTATTTTGATAAGCTGCGAATTGAAAAACAAGCAACAAAGAAAAAACAGGAGCAATAATGCCAATAAAGAATGGAAAAAAAATTATAGAAGTTAGCGTAGATGCTATGGGAAGAATTAGCGGAACATTACGTAATAAGCTTAAAGAAGAACACGGCGTAGAAGTTGTGGTAATAGAAGAAGAAAAAGTTCCGACCATTGCAGATTTAGCAGAAACTATGACTTTGGAATTGGTTGATAGGGCGGTTAAATTAGAAGAAGTATTTGATGATAATTGGAATAGTAAAGTTAATCATAGAGCACCTAAAAAAATAGGACAACCATGCAAGGCTAAATTAAAAAATATAAGAGGAAAAAGGTATGGGCGTTGAGATAGCTAATAATGAGGAAAGGCTTGAAAATGCAGAGAGAGAGAGAGAGAATCCTTGGATTGTTTTTGTTGTCGGAAATAGAGGGTCCGGTAAGTCCAGATTGGCAAAACAAATTGCTAAAAGTTCGCAAGATGATGTTGTGCTTATAAATGCTGATGAAGTTCATTCTTCTGTTTTAGGGATTGATGAAGTGTTAAAGCAAGCTTGTGATAATAAAAAAATTGTTTTTCCGCAATATGTTCAAGCTGAAGGAACTAAAAGGGTAAATAAATTGTTATTAGATAGTATTGAGCAAAGAAAGAATATAATTTTAGATGCTTCATTTGGGAGAAATAGTTTTAAATTTATGGAACAATTGCGTGCTATAGGATATGATGTAGAAGTACAAGGAATGGTAATTAATAAATATCAGGCTGCTTATAATGTAGAGCGTAGAACACTTAATTTTTTAGATGAATGTATGGATATAAAAGGCGGTAAAAAAGAAGTCCCCATTCATTTTAATGCTATGGATGTCGGTTACCAAACACCATTGGTGATGGATGATAAAATAGTAGATATTATTGAAGAAGCAGAAGATAGAGGGGTAAAACTTTCTTTATTTGAGTTTGGAAAAGAAAACGTATGTTATAATAGCGATAATAAAAATAAAACTTTAGAAACCGGAGTTGATTTTTATTATGACCATCAGGATACAGACTATGTTTTATTGCACTCTAATTTGTTAAAGCTTAATAAACGTTGTGAAGAATATGGAAGAGATATAGCTCCATTAATAAAAGAAGTTAGTATTTTAGCTAAAGAACAAAAAGAAATATCATCAAAAATAAAGGATAAAATTGATGGGCGTTGAAATTGTAAAAGTTAAGTCTTGTGATGATGGAATACGTTTGAATAGATGGTTTTTAAAGTATTATCCGGGGCTTTCTTTAGGGCGCTTTAATAAATTACTTAGAACCAAACAGATAAAAGTTGATGGAGCTAAGGCAGAATCATCCTTAAAGCTTTGTGCTGGACAAGAGATTAGAGTTCCACCATTAGATGCCGAAAAGAAAACAGAAACAAAACAGGGATTAAGCGATAAAGACATAAATTTTATTCGCTCATTAGTTATTTATAAAGACGATAATATTATTGCGATAGATAAGCCGTCAGGGTTGGCGGTGCAAGGAGGTACAAATACTTTACGCCATATTGACGGAATGCTTGAAGGATTGCGATTTGATAAAGAAGAAGCACCAAAATTAGTGCATAGAATCGATAAGGAAACCAGTGGAATTTTAGTTATCGCCCGTAATAGAAAAAGTGCTGAAATTTTAACCAAGGCATTTAAAGAAAAAAATTTACAAAAAACTTACTTGGTATTGGTTAGAGGGAAGCCTAAATCAGATGAAGGGGAAATAAAAGCCCCTTTAGAGAAGGCGGGTGAAAAAATGCAAGTAACAGATAACGGCAAAAAATCTGTAACACTGTATAAAGTTATTGATAGTATAGGTAAAAAGTTTTCATTAATTGAAGCTCGCCCTTTGACCGGAAGAACTCATCAAATCAGAGCACATATGGAGTATATAGGGACTCCGATTGTGGGCGATGATAAATATTATGGCTCGCAAAGACAAAGATATTCAGAATTGGCAGATAAACTTTTTTTGCATGCATTCAAAATTGACTTATCGGATATATATAATAAAAAACTGATTATTTCAGCTCCGTTGCCAAAGCATTTTGTTGATGCTTTAGATGTTTTAGGAATCAATTTTAGAGGGTAAGTTAATGTCTGTTAGAGTGTTTAAATTTATCTCATCGCTTGTTTTTGGGGTGATAATTTTATTAGCGATAGGCGGCTATTTTTTCGTCAGAAATTTTGATTTGAATAAATATAAGTCATATGCAGAAGAAATTGTAGAAAAACAAACAGGAAGAAAACTGAGAATAAATGGTGATGCAAAAATAGCAATTTCTTTAATTCCGACAATTGTGATTAATGATGTTGAATTAGCTAATGCAGAGTGGGCAACAGTTCCACAGATGATTAAGGTTAAGCAAGCAAAGATGAAATTTGCA
>JAZNVJ010000196.1:0-4317 GCA_045592765.1 Alphaproteobacteria bacterium
CTCTCGGCCAAAGTTGGAATGGGAGCTCAGCCCGTATACCAGTGCTTTGAGGTTGGCACTAGTATAAATCATCCAAACCTCAATTTTAACGAATCCATTGTGCGTGTAAATCCAATTTACAAGCACAAACTCCAGACCAGAATGGAGCTTGGGTTCGACATTGTCTGCAGTAAAGTGATCACTCTTAATATAAAGGGTGGCGCTATCTGGAATCCTTTCGAGGGTGCGCAGATATGGAGTGAAAACTCCACCTCTCAGGATCTCAATAATCCGGAGAGTTGGGAGATTACCGTACAGGACATCCCTGTCGATAAGCTCCCCGAGCTCGTAGGAGCTCAAATACCAACTGAAAAGTTGGGCTGGTATGTCGGAGCCGGCATCAAATTCCGATTATTCTAATTATTAAAATATAACCGCTGTGTTCCCTCCGGAGCGCAGCGGTTATCCTTTTTAAATTATCTTTTATCAATAAACTATAATCTAAATTTAACTACAGAAGACTTTTGTGTATCAGTTTGTGCTTCTTTTAGAGCCTCAAGAGATTGCTCCATTATTTTTTTAGCTGACCTTGCCGGATTAGGAAAAGTACTAACTCCCACACTAACTAACAATTCATGATTATTAAAGTTATCACTTACTCCATCTCTAAAAATCGCCATAAGTTTTAATAATTCCCTATCTAACTCTTGAAAACTTGATAAGTTAGGCATCATAATCCAAAAATGATACTTAAGTCCTTTAGATATTGTATAGGCTTTATTAAGGCTAAGAACCAAAGTATTAGCCATTTTTTTTACAATAAAATCTTCAAGATGCAATTTTCTAAACGTTTCGATATTATCAATATTTATCCCTATAACAGCTATAATATTTTTATGGCTTCTGGAATCTTTATGATTTTCATTATTAATTGCCATTTGAACTCGATCTTCAAATAAAAAGAAATTTGGCAATCCGGTTAAATCATCATATAAGCTATTAAAATTGCTACTTGTTTTATTTTGATGTTCACCCACTAAAATAAAAGAAAAATGTTTAGAATCTGGTAAGTATATGGCCTGAAACTCAATATTAGATAATTTTCCTTTAGACGAACGAAGTCTTATTTTTTGTTTCTTAGCAGAGGTTAACATTTCACCAATATTAGTGGTCAAACTATTCCAATCCGAACGATCAACATAGGTTAAAAAAGGTGTATCTATAACTGATTTGTAACTTAATAATTCCAATATACCAAGTGCAACAGGATTAAGATATTGTAATTTGTCATCACTAACAATAATAATCGGGCGCTCAGAACTATCCATCAATAAATTGACAATATCCTTTAAATTAACATCAAGCTCTTGCCAAAAAAATTGTTCTCTTTTTTGTTGTGGTTTATCTTGTTCTGGCATTATGGCTTTATTTGAACTAATATTTGTAGTTTCTAACTCATCAAGTTCAATCCCATATCTTGACGCCTCTTTTAATAGTGATAAATCTGCCTTTCCACCAACGTATGATTGGTAATTTACATCTAAGCTTTCCAGATCAATATGTTTATTATCAGTCATTATTATCTATTCAAAAAATGTTTTTTTAATTTTATAACCTATTTTCTAAAAATACAATCGTAAAATGTTTGTATTTTATTAACAATATTTGATTATAATACCTTTAACTAGGTAAAATATGAAAGAATTCAATATGTCCGAAGAAGAAAAAAATGTTTCTCAAGTTGCTGAAGAACAATCTATTGATGTTGAAGATAATACATATTTGTTAAAAGAACGTTTTGAGATAGATTATACAAAGCCATTAGAAGAATTTGATACTAATGGAGCAAAGGCTTATGCTGTAAAAGATAAAATTAATCCTCAAAGAGAATTATTTGCATTAATTTGTGACAATAATTTTCCTCCTCGTTTATCGCTTCTTCCTTATCTTAAGTCAATAGAACATCCTAACTTGCTCAAATTGGTGGAATATGGTGTTGTGGATTATTATCCGGCCAAAACAATGAATATGGCTTTAGTATATTCTCGACCAATCGGCGGAAAAGTCGTAAAAAACATTCCTACCGAAAAACTTACTACCGAGCAATTTAAATCTTTAGCAACATCTATGGTTGCTGGTTGTGAAGCATTAAAAGTATATAACATAAGCCATAGAGCAATCCGCATGGATAATTTGTTCTTTAAGGATAGCGATTGTAATGAAATTGTTTTAGGTGATTGTGCAGCATCATTCCCTGGATTATATCAGCCTGACGTATATGAAACTATTGAGAGTTTATTGTGTATGCCTCAGGGAAGAGGAAATGGTAATAGTAGTAACGATATGTATGCTGTTGGTGTGGTTTTATTGGGTTTAGTGTTGCAAAAAGAAATAACAACCGAGCTATCAACATCAGAACTTCTTCACCAAAAACTAAAAAAATCATCTTTGTTAACATTGCTTAATGGAGAAAAAATATCCGGACAATATTCTCCGGTTGTTAAAGGGTTACTTGAAGATGTAGTTGATGTGCGTTGGAAAACACTCAATGTCTTTAACTATCTTGATGGTAAAAGTAATACTTTCTCTAATAGCGATGGCTTAGAAAAATCAATGCGTGCACTAACAATTGGTGGAGATAAGCATTATACCTCAAAAGCCGTTGCTCTGGCAATGCTAGATAATCAAGATGAATCTGTTGCTTTATTGAAAAATGGCAAATTATTAGAATGGATTAAAAATGGGCTTGAAAATGAAAAATTGTATAGCAAAATAGATAAAATATTACAAAATAACAAAGAAAGTGACAGTTTAAAATTTTTAATTCCGCAAATTTGTGTATTTTTAGATTATACTTTACCAATAAAGTGTGGAGAAAGCTTTGTTTTTCCAGATGGAATGTCTAAAGCTATATACTATTGTAATAAGTCACACCTTTCATTAGATGGTTTTCAGCAAATGCTTTCTAGTGATTTGGTAAAAATTTGGTATCAAGAACAACCTTTTCGTCACGCCCCATCCAGTAACAGTGACTTTAAGGCTTCATTAGGACGTAATTCGTATGGTTATGGAATTGACAGAATAATGTATGACTTTGATGAGGACTTACCTTGTACCAGTGAGTTGGTGGCCAAAGAATTTGTAAATACGCCATCAAAATTGTTGAAAGCATTGGATAATAATTATAGCTTATTTAAAGAAAAACAGCCTTTTGATAAAAACATTATTGCATATCTGCGTTGTAAAATGGGTAAAAAAATAGATGGCATTATTACTGATATTAATGCTAATCAAGATGCAATGAGAATATCTGCCGTTATTCGTCTTTATGCTAGTATCCAAAATAAAAGTGGGCCTGTTCAATTGTTTAATTTAACTAGATGGTTAATGAAATCTTCTAAACCGATTGTGGACAATTATCACAATTTAAAATATCGTAAATTTTTGGAACGAGAATTGGTTAAAACTTCTAAAAACGGAAAAATTATAGAGCTTTATGAACTTTTAGAAAATGACGAAGCGAAACAAAAAGATCGCACTGATTATGCTGAAGTATTAAAAAAAATTAATATTTTAATAACTGAACGTAGTCGAGTGCTTTCTGGTGATTCTAAATTGGATGATGAGGCTAAAGAATTAGCTCTTAAATTTGGCTCAATTCTTTCTATTTTAACTATGTTGGCATCTTTTATAGGTAGCATAATTTATTGGGTGATGAAATGATAAAACCATATCGAAAAGCAGAAGTGAAGAAAACTCCTTTTAAACTAAGCCTTGTACAAAAATTAGTATTACTTCTAGGTTTGTTGATACTTGCGTTTGTTGCACTTCCGGTGGTAATAATTATGATTATCGGATTGTTACCAACTTTAACGATTTTGTTATTAGATACAAAAAATATAAACAAATTAATTATTGTTGGATGTTTTAATATGGCTGGTGTATTTATATGTATGGTGAATCTTTTTAGCCAATATACATCCGGCGTTAATGTTACAATATTAAATAACGTATTTAATATTGTTATTATGCTTGGTGGAGCTGCGCTCGGAATGATAGTGTTTTTTGAATTACCTAATTTATTTGTATCAATTTCAAGAGCTTCTGCTCAACGAAGATTACACAACATAGATGCTAAATTAGAAAAATTCTCGGCTGATTGGGGGCACGAAATAATTAACCAGATATCTAAATAAAAAAATGGATATCTATCATTGTTCTATATTTTGACGATGAAGCGAGAAGTTTCAAACTCGCTTCGCTTGTCGAGCGCGGCACTCCAACGCTTTAAAACAAAAAAAGCGCCCCTATCGGGCGCATTTTTGTTTTAATGGCGGT
>JAZNVJ010000197.1:0-9104 GCA_045592765.1 Alphaproteobacteria bacterium
CTTTGCTGCTTCGTCGTCCACCAGGACGTGAGGCTTATCCGGGAGACGTGTTCTATTTGCATTCTCGTTTGTTAGAACGTGCAGCAAAGATGAATGATGAAGAAGGTGCAGGGTCTTTGACAGCGTTGCCAGTGATAGAAACTCAGGCGGGAGACGTGTCTGCATATATTCCGACTAACGTGATTTCTATTACAGACGGGCAAATATTCTTAGAGACGGGCTTGTTTTATCAGGGGGTACGTCCGGCGGTTAATGTGGGTATTTCGGTTTCTCGAGTTGGGTCTTCTGCGCAAATTAAAGCGATGAAGCAAGTTGCCGGTACGATGAAACTTGATTTAGCTCAATATCGTGAAATGGCATCTTTTGCTCAGTTTGCATCTGATTTGGATGCTTCTACCAAAAAATTGTTGTCCAGAGGTGCACGTTTAACTGAAATGCTAAAACAGCCACAATACAATCCATTGACCGTGGAAGAAGAGGTGTTTACTATTTTTGCCGGTGTTAGAGGGTTTTTGGATGAATTTCCGGTTGGCAGTGTAGCCGCTTTTGAGGAAAAAGCTTTGCAAGAAGTAAAAGCTAACTATCCGGAATATTTGGCTGAAATTGCTGAAAAGAAAGTTATTTCTGAAGAGTTAGAAGGCAAATTGATGAAGTTTTATCAGGACTTTGCTAAAAGGTTTGGGACAGCAGTAGAAAAGGCGGCATAAAACTATGGCAGGCTTAAAAGAGCTAAGAACCAGAATCGGAAGTATAAAATCGACGCAGAAGATAACCTCTGCCATGAAAATGGTTGCGGCAGCTCGTCTGCGTCGAGCTCAAGATGCTTTAACAAAATCTCAAAAATATAATGATGATATGTTGGTTATTGCCGGCAGATTGTATAAAGAGATGCGTCAAGAAGAGAAAGAAAACGACTTGCTTTATGTTTATCCGCGTATGCTTTTGGAACCGGAAAATCCGCAAAAGTATTTATTGGTAATTTTTTCTTCAGACCGAGGGTTGTGTGGAAGCTATAATGCGTATGTTTTGCGTGAAGCTATGCGCAGAATTAAAGAGCTACGAGAAAGCGGAAAGCAAGTTAAAGTCTTGAGTATCGGTAAAAAAGCCGGAGATTCATTAAAAAGCAGGATTCCGGATTTGGAAATGGATGTTTTGACTGGTGTTGCTGCAAAAGGTGCTAATTTTAGAGAGTTGCAAGATATTTGTGAAAACATACTTTCTGCATATACAGATAAAGAATTTGATGTTTGTGAGGTTGTGTATACTCACTTTAATTCGGCAATTAATCGAGAGGTTAAACTACAGAGATTTATTCCATATCATCTAGATGTGGATGATCCTCGTTTTGATAATAAGATTAACAATGCTGCTTTTGATTATGATGCTCCAAAACAGAAATTATTAGTGGATGTGTTGTTGATGTTGATGACATCAATATTCTTTCAGGATTTGCTTAATTCACAAGCTGCTGAGCATGGAGCACGTATGACTTCAATGGATAATGCAACTCGCAATGCCAGTGAGATGATCGCAAAATTAACACTAAAATATAATCGCTTACGTCAAACTGCAATTACTACGGAATTGATTGAAATAATTTCCGGTGCAGAAGCTTTATAGTAAATTTTTTATAACAGGAGAAGGTTAGATGGTCACGACCAAAAAGGAAACAACTAAAAAGACGACAACAAAAACTGTCAAAAAAACAGCAGCTAAGTCATCTAAAGTAATAAAAGAAAATTCTTTAGGAATGGGACATATTTCTCAGGTTATGGGAGCTGTGGTTGATGTTAAATTTGAATGCACTAAAGATTTGCCTGCAATTTTAACTGCTTTGGAATGTGATAATCATGGACAAAAGTTAGTGCTTGAGGTGGCTCAACATTTAGGTGAAGATGTGGTACGTTGTATTGCTATGGATTCAACAGACGGACTGGTTAGAGGTCAAAAAGTTGTTAATACCGGTGCTCCGATTGAAGTTCCGGTTGGTCCGGAGTTGTTGGGGCGTATTGTTAATGTTATCGGGCAACCGGTGGATGGTCGTGGTGAAATTAAATCTGATTTTCATTATCCGATTCATCGTCCGGCACCTGCATTTGTTGATCAATCTACCGAAACAGAAGTTCTTACTACCGGTATTAAGGTTATCGATTTGTTGGAGCCTTATGCTAAAGGTGGTAAAATCGGTTTGTTTGGTGGTGCCGGTGTGGGAAAAACTGTATTAATTATGGAGTTGATTAATAACATTGCTAAAGGTCATGGCGGATATTCTGTGTTTGCCGGAGTGGGTGAGCGTACTCGTGAGGGAAATGACTTGTATCATGAAATGATTGATTCCGGAGTTATTGATTTGACAGGGGATAAGTCTAAAACCGTGTTGGTTTATGGTCAGATGAATGAACCTCCCGGAGCTCGTGCTCGTGTGGCATTAACCGGACTTACGCAAGCGGAATATTTTCGTGATGAAGCTCACCAAGATGTGTTATTCTTTGTTGATAATATTTTCCGCTTTACACAAGCCGGTTCTGAAGTGTCTGCTTTGCTCGGACGTATTCCTTCTGCTGTGGGATATCAACCGACATTAGGTACAGATATGGGAGCAATGCAAGAACGTATTACATCTACTAAAAATGGTTCTATTACTTCAGTGCAAGCAGTATATGTGCCGGCAGATGACTTGACTGATCCGGCTCCGGCAACGACGTTTGCTCACTTAGATGCTACTACAGTGCTTTCTCGTCAAATTGCTGAGCTTGGTATTTTTCCTGCGGTTGATCCGCTTGATTCTACATCTCGTATTTTGGATCCGCAAATCTTGGGTGAAGAACATTATAATGTTGCGCGCAGAGTTCAGGAAGTGTTGCAAAAGTATAAATCTTTGCAAGATATTATTGCTATTTTGGGTATGGATGAACTTTCCGATGAAGATAGATTAACTGTAGCAAGAGCTCGTAAAATTCAACGCTTCTTATCGCAACCATTCCATGTGGCAGAAGTATTCACCGGAACACCTGGGGTGTTTGTAAAATTAGAAGATACGATTAAAGGATTTAAAGGAATATTGGATGGTTTATATGATGATATTCCAGAACAGGCATTTTATATGGTGGGAACTATAGAGGATGTGTTGAAAAAAGCATCAACGATGAAAGCAGCCTGATGCTTCATCTGAAGTAATTTTTTTCGGAGATTATATGATGGCAAATGAATTTAAATTAACAATAGAATTACCAACCGGAATATTTGTGGAAAAATTTGTTCCGGCAGTGGTTTTGCCTGCAGTGCGAGCTCCGATAGAAATACTTCCGGATAGAGCACCGAGTGTATTTGTGCTTGATTATGGTGTGGTTGAGGTTACAGGTAAAACAGCAGCATCGGTTGAAAAATATTATATTTATTCCGGAGCGGCTGAAGTTGCGGAAAATCATTGTAAGATTATGACACAAGAAGTAGTATCGGCAACAGATATTAATATTAATAAAGCTAAAGAATTGATGGATAAAGCTACAGATGAAAATCAACGTTTGTTCTATGAAATGATTGTGGATCATATTAGAGGTGTTCGTCGTCGTTATCTGCGTACACTTAGAGCAATGCGCAAAAAATCAGGGCGATGGTCTTTTCGCAAGAAAAAAGAAAAAAGAAATCTGGTTTAATAAAAACCCCGATGATTTGTTTCATCGGGGTTTTTATTTAGATATCAGCAATTATTGTCATGCTGATTATTTCATCCGGATCAGATACTTCACCATTAGCTCCGCTACCTTTTTTAATATTATCAACATATTCCATACCGGAAGTTACTTCTCCCCAAACGGTATATTGTCCGTTTAGCCAATCACAATCAGCAAAACAAATGAAAAATTGACTGTCAGCAGAATCCGGAAACATTGAGCGAGCCATTGATACTGTACCTCGTTTATGAGGAGTGCGGTTAAATTCAGCTTTGAGTTTTTTACCGCTTCCGCCAGTGCCATTACCATAAGGACATCCGGTTTGAGCCATAAATCCATCTATAACACGATGAAATTTTAAGCCGTTATAAAAGCCGGAACGGACTAATTCTTTGATGCGTGCAACATGGTTAGGAGCTACATTCGGAAACATTTCAATTACCACATCTCCATCTTTTAGTTTGAGTAAAATAGCATTTTCTGCATCTTTAACTTTGTACGAATGTTTAATTTTTTTATTTCTGCTTTTGCTAGCAGTTAATTGTTTGGTTTCTGAATTTTTGATGCTTTTAGTTTCTGATTTTGCAAGTTTCGGAGTTTGTATTTTATTTAAAAGTTTTGTTTCTTTAGCCATTATAAATATCCTTTCAATTATTTATGTTGCTATTTATATAGGTATTGTTTTTTTATTTTGCACGCTTGTAATTTAGAATAAACTCTATACGTTGGTTAGCGTCTAGTCCTTGAGGAAAATATTTATCTACTTCCTCAATACGAGTTTTAAGGCCAAAGCCATTTGCAATTTGGATGGCAAGTCCTGGACGAGCATTGAGCTCCAACATCATAGGGCCTTTATTGGCATCGAGTACAATATCTGCACCTAAATATCCTAGAGATGTCATTTCATATGCTAATGAACCGATAATTAAATGTTCTTTCCAAAAAGGAACTTGAATGTTCATTAAGTCTGCACCTGTATCCGGTTGAATTGTTATTGGCTGATTACGTAATACGCCATGTAGCGCTTTACCGGTTTGAATGTCGAGGCCTACTCCAACAGCGCCTTGGTGTAAATTAGCTCTACCTCCAGATTCTTTGGTAGGTAATCTGGTCATTGCCATAATAGGAAAGCCTTTGTAAATTATCAGACGGACATCCGGAACTCCTTGATAACTATATTCTTTGAATACATCTGAAAAATGAACAAGTTCTTCAATAATGGCGGTGTCATATTTACCACCTAAAGAATATAATCCACTTAAAATGTTGGATATGTGTTGATATACCTCATTGTAACCGATAATACGTCCGGAAGCGGTAGTAAAACTATTATCTTGATAATTGGTAATAACCATAACTCCTTTACCCCCACTTCCTTGAGCAGGTTTAATTACAAATTCTTTATATCCTTCAATGATGGATAAAATGTTTTTTACTTCATATTGACACTCAATTTTACCAATAAGTTTCGGCGTGTTAATCCCAATATTATTTGCTAAATCTTTAGTTTTTACTTTGTCGTCAACTAAAGGGTATAAGTTGCGTTTATTGTGTTTGCCTATGATATCAAAATTGCGTGCGTTCATTCCTAAAACTCCGTTTTGACGGAGCTCATATGGTTTGCAGAATTTTGAAAATAGTTTTATCATTGTTTTATCTCTTAACCAAGGGGCTAAAACGTTTGAGTTCTAACAAACGGTAACCGGTATATGTGCCAAGTAACATTACAATAATCAAGATGACGATATTTAATTCATTAAAGGCAAACATAATGTGACGAATATATTCATTGCGGATAACAAAATATATGATTATGGCAACAATAATTGATGATAAAATTTCTTTTCCGGCATTTTTAGCACCATCTTCTTCCCAAGTAATAGATGCTCTTTCAATTATCCAAGCCATAATTATTATCGGAAAAAAGACTGCAGATTGAGCAATATTAAAATCCATGCGATATCCTAAGATTGTAAATCCTTGAATAATCAAGATTACAAAAATAACAACAGCCGAAATACGTGGTACTAACAGTAAATTAAAACGACTCATTAGAAAACGAATTATTAAACCGAGTAATATAATTAATCCGAAACAAATCATTCCTGGACCAAAACCTGTTTTTACCATAGCCATAGATAAAAGCATCGGTGTAAATGTTCCCATAGTTTGTACACCGACAACGTTGCGCATAAGAACAATTAATAAAATAGATAACGGAAATATAGACAACCATTTAAGCGTATTTTGTTGCGCTAGCGGTAAATTATAAATTGAATAATCAAACAAAAGAGGGCTACCGGCAAGTTTTGCTCTTTTTCCAGCTAGATTCATAGAAGATGTTACAGATTTTAAAACTGAAAATTTTATGACAGAATCTTCTCCACCAATGACATCAATAAGTGATTTTCCACCTCGTTGAAACAAAACAAAATTATCCGGAAGGCCCTTTTTTCCGGTTTGAATATTATAAAGCTTCCATAATCCGTCTATATATGCTTCTAACATTAAATCGGGAGTTAGAGCTTTTTTACTTTCTTCAAGTTTAAAACCTCGTGCCGGACGAGAATTGATACCTTTGAGTGCAAGTAAATCTTGAATTATCTCTACTTTTTGTTGTTGAGTTATTTTTACCGGTAAATAAGCTTGAACTGCAGGAGATAGAGGTTCTTGATTTAATAATCTAATAATTTGGCTTACGTCATCTCCATTCATTGTTTGGGCTAATTTAATAATTTGTTTAGCAGCAGCTAAGCGTTGTTGGTCAAACAGTGGTTGTTTGGGATAGTTAGGAGCTGAAGCTTTGGTTTTTCCTCTGGTATCAACATTATCAAATAACATTATTTTGTAATATAAATTTTGTTCTTCAGTTTGAGCTGGAGCAGTTAAAGTTAGTAAAGAACCGCTTTTATTACGTTTAATTTTATATTTAGGTGCAATTATATTTTCTTCCAAAATTTTAAAAGCGTCATTACTGCGAGGTGTGGTGAGCCTAATTTTAATGGGAGTTCCGGTAGGAATGAATGAAATATGGGCTTCAACTGACCATAAATTAGTGTTTTGTTTTGGTTTGAAACTAAAACCCCAATACTCAACTTTGTAATAAATGCTATATGCGGTATATATAACAGAAAGCAACAAAAAAGCACATAAAATACCGCGTATGGAAGCAAATTTTTTTAACATGAGTAAAGTCCTATTAATGTAAGGTGTTGTCTATTGAAGAATCAATTAAAAAACGCCCATTAATTACATTACGACCAATTAATCCTTGATAATCAAATTTTTCTCTATCGGCGAGAGTGAAGTCAGCATTTATTAGTTCGTTGCCAATTTTAATATCAAGGTTGACGACGTAGCGTTTTTCATCTTTGTGTGCTCTTACAATTCTTGTTTTGCGAACAAGGCGTTTTTCAAAATAATGTGTTTCGCCGTTTTGGTTGTTAACCATAGTAAACGAAACCCATTTTTCGCCATCTCGTTCAAAAGGAGTAATGTTGGAGGCATCTATAGAAGATGTTTCTGCTCCGGTATCAATACGAGCAGCGAAAGGAGTTTTCATAGGAAGAAGGTAAAATGGTTCTACTCCTCCGATAATAGCAAGTCCCGGAGTACAAGGTTTGGTTGTTTCTGCTAACGGAGGAACAATGGCTGGAGTAATATTGGTATGACAAGCAGAAACCATTATAATCATACTTAAAAAAGCGGTTTTAACAGTTATATTCATTTTTTACACGTTTTTATAGGTTGTTAAATCTGCTATAATTATCGTCAAAACCGCTTTTTTGTAAAGATAAATATATATTTATTCAGTTATAAAAATTAATATGTTGGTAGGTATTTTAGAAAAATACGCTAGCTCTTAAAGTAAATACGGTTGCATAATCTGATTTCGGATTAAGTGCCGGATTGATGTAAAATTGAACATCAGGAGTAATTGTCATCCATTTAGATACGCCCCAAGCCCAATAAGCTTCTAATACAGTTTCGGCATTATGTTCAAGTTTTTCACCGACTGCACTTTCATCTATTTTGTTATATGCTGCAGCAATGCCAATCTGATCAAGCGGATTACGATTGAGCGGATTATTATATACTGCACCTAATACATAAGATTGGTTTATTTCGGCAGTAGAGCCTGATACTCCATTAATGCGACCGAAAATTGCCAATTTTTCGCCGATATTTTGAGAGGCATTTAATGACCAACCGTTGGTGGTTTCTTGTTGGACATCTACATAGGGTTGATTATAAAATAAAATAGAGTATTGTCCGCTGCCAAGACCTTTGATAGTAGGATTATAGCTTAATGATGCAAAAGTGGTGTAATGCGCATTGTTAGTAAGGTGAGAAGTTGAAATTCCATCGCCATCAATATTATGAGCATCTTGAGCACCAAAAGCTAAGCTCCATTCATTGTTAGGAGATATTTGTACATAACCACCCATAGATGCGGTAGGGTAGGTGGAAGTTGCGTTTTGCGATAATGCATAGTTGATAAAGTTTTCTTGTTGGTTGGAATCATAAGCTGTTCCGTCAAAATTATATATCGGAAATTGACCAATAGCTAAGGTTAACCAATCCATTTTTCCGGCAAATTGGTAGCTTAAATACAATTCATCAAAAGAATTTGAACGAGAAGTGTAGTCATTAACTCCGGTTACAGTTCCAAGGCGGTTACCCAGTTCTTCGGCATTGCGACCGCTATAACGAGCGATGTTGTAAGCAGCATTTAAGGTAGCTGTGCCGTATTCGTTATTGAAAGCTTCCCAAGTAATTGATGGGTAAATTAAAGTTTGAAAAGTGGTTTTTTGCCCATTAGGAGCACCATATTGAGGCATAAAAGAAACGTCAACAGAATATCCTAAGCCATATTTATCTTGCAGATGATTTTTAAAGTAAGAATATTCTTTTCCTAAATCACTAAAAGTGTGAGAACGACGATGTTTTGAGGCGGCGACTCGTTGTGATGAGCTACGAGGTTGCAAAACATCGTTTGGGGTTTGATTTTGGGCATAAGCCGGAGCTATGCTGAGTGTTGTGGTGAAAACTGTGGCTAAAGCTACAGAATTTAAGAGTTTATTCATGATTTATCTCCTTATTTACAAATACTGTATTTTATATATTGCGTATATTAGAGATTTAAAGAGCAAAAAATTTAGTAATGATAGACAATATTATGTTGACTTTTGTCTAACAATGGTTAAGTTAGAGATACTTTTAGATTATTAAGTTTAACTATTTAAATTTATATTATGAGGAAATTAGAGACTTCGTGGACAATCACTCCACAAATTGCCAAAGAAAAGGTAATGGATGCTTTTCCGATGCTTAAAAATGAATGCACAATATCTAAGGGTAGATTGTGCTATCTTGCAGCATGTCTGCCTGAAATGCAGGTGGGCTTTGTTTTTTCTTTGCACCGTAATA
>JAZNVJ010000198.1:0-15354 GCA_045592765.1 Alphaproteobacteria bacterium
TTACCTTAACCGCCAATTGATGGCGACCGGTAATAGCTTTAGCTGACGATGTTTGTTTTTTCATTGGCAATATCTTTTTCTATCAGTTCGGCGATAATACCGTCTTTGGCGCTTTTTAAAGATGCGGTGATTTTATCAACACCCAATTTTTCATATATGGTTTTAAAGATAATACATGCAGCAATAAAAATATATGAGCGTTTGTCACCAATGTAGGGATTATCTGCCATTTCGGCACGAGTAGAATGTAGTATTTTATCAATAGCTGCATCCATGGATGCTCTGTCCATAGTTAATCCATCTGCACGATCTCGATCATAGGCACCAAAATCTTCAATCATAGATATCAAGCGCAAAGGCGTACTTGATGTTGCTACAAAACAAACATCATTACGATAAGTATCTAAATATGATTTTTTTACAAAGTTTTCAGTTCTTGCTCCGATATCTTGGCGAAGTCTATCAGCGTGTTCTGAATTATATTCTATCAGATTAAAAGCTTCAGATGCATTGCGAGCACCCCAAGGGATTGATATGGTGTGTAAAATGTGAGGATTTGTAGTGTTTGTTGCTAGAGTTATTTCGGTTGATCCTCCGCCTAAATCATAAAGGACAACGTATTTACTTTTGTTGCAAACATGGCTTAATGCTCCTTTAAGGTTTAATCTTGCTTCTTCAAAACCATCAATTATTTCAACATTAATTCTGGATTCATTCCATACTTTGTTCAGAAACTCATCGCTGTTTGCAGCCATGCGACAAGCAGCTGTAGCAATAGCACGTATTTTTCCAACATTATGTTTATCCATCAATTGACGATATTCAAAAAAACACTGGATACCTCTTTCCACAGCTTGAGAAGAAAAACGTCCGGTAGCATGTAGCCCTTCACCTAATCTGGTGGCAGAAGTTTCTTTGCATATTTCTTTACCGTTTTTATCGCAAATTAAAAGGCGACAAGAATTAGTTCCAAGGTCTATGGCTGCATAGTTAGTTTCGGTCATTTGCATTTCCTTTGCTTGGGGTTTTGGATGGATATGAGTGATTGCGATGGTTATATCTGTCTCGTTTAAACGGATAACGAGATTTGCGCTGATGAGGATGCGGTTTTGTTTGTTTGGCAGAGTGCATCATGTCTAGCAGTATTCCTTCTCTAATACCTCTATCTGCAACTGTGATTTCCGACATTGGCCAAAAAGTTGTTAATGCCTCTATAATTGCACATCCGGCCATGGTTAAATCTGCTTTTGATGCGCCAATACATGGATGTTTTTTACGTCCATCATCTCCGATGCGTTTGATTTTAGCTATAGTGTGGGCTATGTCTTGTTTGCTCATGGCAATACCATCTACGGCAGAGCGATTATAACGAGGAAGGTTTAGATGCACTGCTCCTAAAACTGTTACGGTACCGGAAGTGCCGATAATTTGAATTTCTTGATTGGCTATTGCTTCTTGGATATGGTGTTTGTTTTCAAAATCTTGAAGAATTTTGTGAGTGCGCTCAATAATTGTATTATATGCCAAGTCTGTCATATCATGAGCAGGAAATGCTTCGGAAATAGTTACAACACCATAAGGTAATGATGTATAGCCTTCAATAAAAGTATTTCCGCTATTGGTTGTGCGAGCTAAAGATATTTCAGTTGAACCGCCGCCAATATCAAAAATTAAGGCGCGTTTAATATTGCGAGCAAGTAAAGGTATGCACCCGACGACGGCTAATCTGGCCTCTTCTTGAGAAGAAATTGTTTCTAAAGAGAGGCCGGTTTCTTTTTTTACCTGTTCTAAAAACTGTTTACAATTTACTGCACGTCTGCAAGCTGCAGTAGCTACGAATCTTGATTTCTGTATAGGGGCATATTCGGCTAAAACTCCGGCGCATACTTTTAAAGCATTTATAGTTCTTCTAATGGCCTGTTTAGACAATTCATTATTATTAATTATTCCTTCACCAAGTCTGGTTATTTTAGAAAAAGTTTCTACGATTCTAAATGATGATGGGGTTGGGGAGGCTATAACCAATCGACAAGAATTAGTGCCAAGATCTATTGCGGCATAGTTAACAGCAAGGTTTTCCGATTTTTGTATACCGGAAAATGGTTTGGCAATAACAGTTTTTTTATGCCATTTATTCATTTTTTTATTCAATCATATCTAAAATTGTTCAAACTTACTTTTAGGTATAATCCATAAATATGCTTAGTACAATATTTTTTTGAGTTAAAATATAAAAAAACCGAAAGTATTTAACTTTCGGTTTTTTGAAAAAATAAATATTTTAATGACTTAGACGTACAGTATCTTTTGCAATCATTAACTCTTCATTGGTAGGGATTACAAAAGCTTTTACTTTAGAATCTGATGTGCTGATTTCTACAGCATCACCACGTTTGTTGTTATTTTCTTCATTAATTTTAATTCCCAGATAGCTTAAACGATCAAGAACCATTTTACGAATGATTGGGGAGTTTTCACCGATGCCTGCAGTAAATACAATGGCATCTACACCACCTAAAGCAGCTATGTAGCTACCGATGAATTTTACTAAAGTATAGGCATAGGTTTGTAGAGCATCAATTGCTTTGCTATCACCAGCTAAATATTGTGCCTCAACATCACGCATATCACTATATCCTGAAAGTCCAAGCATTCCGCTTTGTTTGTTTAAAAGGTTATTTACTTCATCGGCATTCATATTTTGAGATTTCATAATATGCAAAGGAATATATGGATCAATATCTCCGCTACGAGTTCCCATAATTACACCTGCCAGAGGGGTGAAACCCATAGATGTATCTTTACACATTCCGTTTTCAACAGCAGAAATAGATGCTCCATTACCAAGATGACAAGTGATAATTTTACCTTTTTTACCAATTAATTTTGCACATTCTTCGGCAACAAACTGATGTGAAGTACCATGCATTCCATAACGACGAATTTGATGTTTGGTGTATTGTTCTAAAGGCAGACCATAAAGAAAGGCTTCTTTAGGCATGGTTTGATGAAATGCGGTGTCAAAAGCAGCAACTTGCGGAACATTAGGTAAAGCCTTTTCTACAGCTTTTAGTCCTAAAATTGCAGCAGGATTGTGAAGCGGAGCAAGTTGAGATAATTCTTCAAGGGTAGAAATAACTTCATTAGTTACCAATACTGAAGTTTTGAACTTTTCTCCACCATGAACTACACGGTGACCAACAGCAGTTATTTCATCTAAATTTGCAATAGCACCATTTAAAAGAAGATTAAATACTTCTTTCAATGCTTCATTGTGAGAAGGTAAATCAATGGCTACAGATTTTTTTTCTCCATTGGCATATTTAATACTTACCATAGAACCTTTGATGCCGATGCGTTCAGCTAAACCTTTAGCAATAACATCATAATTTTCACCATCTACGTTAAATAGCTGGTATTTGAGAGAAGAAGAGCCAGAATTAAGTACTAAAATTTTCATATTTTTATTCCTTATTATTTTTGAGTTTGTAAAACAGTTAAAGCGATTGCGCCGACAATATCTTCAGTAAAACAACCACGAGAAAGATCATTAATCGGAGCATTTAAGCCTTGTAATAAAGGACCATACATTTCGGCTTTACCAATGCGTTGAAGAAGTTTGTAACCGATATTTCCAGCATCAATATTAGGAAAAACCAGAACATTGGCAGATCCTGCAACATTAGATCCTGGTGCTTTTTTGGTGGCAACTACGTTGTCTAATGCAGCGTCAGCTTGAAGTTCTCCATCAAGTAAAATATTTTTGTCTTTGTATTCATCACTTTGTAACAGTTCTTTAGCAATTTGGGTTGCTTCTTTTACTTTATCGACACTTTCTCCTTTACCAGAACCATAGGTTGAATATGATAACATAGCAACTTTGGGGGTATCTCCGAATTGAATAGCGCTTTCGGCAGTAGATAGTGCAATACCTGCGAGTTCTTTAGCATTAGGATTAATATTTAAAGCGCAGTCAGCCAGATAATAAGTTTGTCCATCTTGAGAACGAGCAATAAATACGGATGATACACCCCTGTCTTTGCGAGCAGATTTTATTATTTGCAGTGCAGGGCGTACAGTATCTGCTGTTGAATGATTTGCTCCTGATACCATACCATCAGCATCACCTGATTTCATCATTAATGTGCCAAAATAATTGGCATTAAGAGTTGTTTTTTGAGCTTCTTCAAGAGTCATACCTTTATCTTTACGTAGTTCATATAGCAAATTTGCGTATTCTTGAACTTTGGAAGATTCTTGAGGGTTGATAATTTCAATATTATTTAACTCCCAATTATTTTCGGTAAAATATTTTGTTATGTCGGTTTTATCTCCAAGAAGAATTATTTTTGCAATTTGATTTTGAGCCGCAAAGTGAGCTGCTTGTAGAACACGTTCATCTTCACCCTCTGGTAATACAATGGTTTTATTTAGCTGTTTAGCTTTGGTTATAATAGCTTGAATATACGGGCTGATTTGCATATTTTCTATCCTTATAAATTAGTTACTTTGCATAATGTTTATACCTTTCATAACTAAAAGTCAAAATATCTTTTGATTATTTGTAGAAAGTGTTATATCTTATAAAAAATGATGGATGTTTTAAGGAATTAAGTATGGAAAGAACGCTATCTATTATCAAACCAGATGCTACTATGCGTAATATTACAGGAAAAGTAAATGCAATGATTGAAGCATCAGGATTGAAAATTGTTGCTCAAAAAAGAATACGCTTATCTACTCAGCAGGTAGAGGATTTTTATAGGGAACATAAAGGAAAATCATTTTTTGCCAATTTGGTAAATATTATGACTTCAGCTCCGGTAATTGTGCAAGTTTTGCAAGGTGAAAATGCTGTGCAGAATTATCGTAAAATTATGGGAGCTACAAATCCAGATGTGGCAGAAGAGGGTACAATAAGAAAAACGTTTGCTCTTTCTATCGATAAAAATACGGTACATGGTTCTGATTCTTTAGAAAATGCAAAAAGAGAAATAGCTTTTTTCTTCAATGAGTTAGAAATTTTTGAATAGGAGATAATTAAGTTGGTTAAAAACCGATTGTTTGCGTTGTTGTGTGTGTTAATTATCTGTAGTAATGAAGCTGTTGCAGATGAACGTTATGCTGTGGAAATAAGTGTTGATGTTACAGATGTTAGTGCAGCGGCTGCACAGCAGAGAGCTATGAGTGAAGCTAATCGTGCCGCAATAGGGGCTGTTGCCAAAAGAATTACTAATTCAGAAGGAGTTGCTAAGTTATCTGCAATGACAGATGAACAGTTGATTAACTTTATTAAAGAGGTATCGGTAAAAGATGAAAAAAGTTCTGCTGTAAGATATATGGCAAATTTGCGAGTAGTATTAAATGAGGATATCTTAAAGGAATATATGAAAGAAAGAAATATTCCGGTGATGCGACAATTAAATAGTAGAATATTGATTATTCCTGTTTTTAGAGAATTTAGTTCTGACGTGCCAATGTTGTGGGAAGGGAATAATATATGGAAACAAGCTTGGGATGAAAAAAATGTTGTTTCTTCTACAATAAATTTAATACCAATTATGGCTAGTGGTGCCAATTATGCGCTTATTGATGGACGCAAAGCTTTGGCTATGGATGGAGAGGCATTAAATAAGTTAATTACTGTGAATAATGTTGATGATGTTTATGTATTAGATGCTATGTATGATGGTATAGAAGGATTAGTTGTAAAAGCTGTATCTTTTAGTGGTGATACTCGTACAATCAGAATAAATGGAGATAGAAATTCTGGTATAGAATTATTTAATAAAGCTGTAGAAAAGGTTTCTAAAGAAATAGAAAATAGAATTTTACAAAAAACTATAGATGAAGCATCTATCGAAAATATAATTGTTGTTCTTTATGAATATTCTTCTTTACAAGATTGGGTTGCTACAGAAAAAGAGCTAAATAACGTAAATCAGGTTAATAACATTGAGATTCAAGCTCAAGGGGTTGGAAAAGTTCAATTTAAGCTAACTTATATAGGATCTTTGGAAAAATTGTTACAACAATTAAGGGAAAGATTATTTAGGTTGGTTGAGCATGATGGTTATTATTTAATGAAGAAATATTAGGAGTAGAAAATTGCCTTTGAGACGAGAACGTAATTTTACATTTTGGTTTGTGTTATTCGGGTTGTTTGTTGCTGCAATATATTGTTTGCGTTCAGTGTTAATGCCTTTTGTTGCCGGTATAATAATAGGTTATTTATTGGATCCTTGTGCTTCGAAACTAGAAAAATGGGGGATGAGTAGAACTTGGGCTACCGTTGTTACTATGTTGTTAGTGGTTTTGATGCTGATTCCAACATTAGCGGCGTTAATCGGCATAATTGATAGCCAGTTAGGCCACTTTATTAATGTGTTACCCCAATATTTCTCTGCGCTAGTGAATAAATTAGAGCCAATTATTATCAGTTTGCAAGATCGTTTTCCTGCACTAGAGGCAGATAAAATCAGAGAAGCTATTCGTGGTAATATGGGAAATAGTCTTAAGGTTGTAAGCAATCTATTAAGAAAGTTAATTAGTAGTGGTTTTGCTTTGGTTAATGTTATATCGCTATTGTTAATTACTCCAGTTGTTGCTTTTTATATGTTAAGAGATTGGGATTCTTTTGTAAAAAAGGTCGATGATTTATTGCCTAAACATTCAAAGAAATCAATTGAAAAGCAAGCTAAAGAAATAGATTCTATATTATCTTCTTTTATTAGAGGACAGCTTTCTGTTTGTGTTTTACTTGGATTGTTTTATGCAATAGGGCTGTATCTTGTCGGGTTAGATTTAGGGGTATTAGTTGGATTTGTTTCGGGAATCATATCGTTTATACCTTATGTAGGTTCTATTTTTGGTTTTGTAGTTAGTTTAGCTATTGCTTTTGCTCAATTTGATACTCTTATGCCGATTTTGCAGGTGGTGGGAGTATTTTTGGTAGGGCAATTTATTGAAGGTAATTTTTTAACTCCAAATTTAGTAGGAGAATCGGTTGGGTTGCATCCGGTTTGGATTATGTTTGCATTGCTTGCAGGCGGTGTGTTGCTTGGTTTTTTGGGACTAATGATAGCTGTACCGGTTGCTGCGATTATTGGAGTTTTGATGCGTCATGCAATTGATAATTATAAATCAAGTTCTTTATATCGATAAACTAAAACAAACATCCTTGCAAAGATTCTGTATTTAGATTGTTAATTGCTTCTTTAACAATGGAAATGCTTATTGCTCGTTTGCGAGATAGGGATATATTGTCAATTTCTTGAATTAATTGTCGAGCATAATGGAATGATCGTTGCATATTATTTAGCATATAGTTTATTATTTCGGGTGAGGGGATTATTTGGCGATCAGCAAAAAGTTTTATTAATAATGCCGATAAGAGCTGATTATCAGGAAAGTTTATTTCTGTTGTAGGGACAATGTTTAGTCGAGAACGTAAGTCAGGTAAAGATATATTTAAGCGGGCAGGAGCTTGTTCTGACGTAAATAAAATGAACCCACCCTCATCTCGATACATATTATAGATGTGAAACAAATCTGTTTCATTAATTAATTTTTCAAGATTTTCGATAACCAAACATTTGCAATTTTCAAAGTTATTGCGTACTTTTGCAAGATTTAATTGTTCTGCTCTGATAAATGGAATACGATATGGAAAGTTGGTTTTCTGGGCAAATATTCCGGCAAATACGTTAGCAAGATGTGTTTTGCCACATCCGGTCGGACCATATATGCAAAGTGCAAAATAAGGCCAATTAGGCCATTGTTCAATAAGATTAACAGCATTTTGATTACAGGGTGAAACTAAATAATCATCTCGTCCTAAACTTGGACGATGAGGGAAATTTAGTGCTAGTTGCATTATGTCTGAGTTGTAATTTTTCATTTCAATTTCTATTTAAGACATCAAAAACTTTTGCTGTCAAGTCTCCTAAACTATATGGTTTAGTAATAAAGTCAAAGTCAGTAAAATTAGATAATTCTTGTCTAACAATTTCTTCAGAATATCCTGAAGCTAAAATAACTTTTAAGTTTGGTATTTTATTTTTTAATTCTTTGGTTAGATCTGCTCCGCTCATTCCCGGCATTACCATATCAGTAAGAAGCAAATCAAAATCAGAGTTGTTTTCAATTACTTCCAATGCATTTTCAGCCGAATTACAACCAACAACTTGATAGCCTTTTTTTTGTAGGGCTCTGATGCCGAATGTACGAACCGAATCCTCGTCTTCAACAAATAAAATTTTGGCAGATTTTGAAGGTGCTGTAAGGGTGCGATCAATTGCATTAGAAACATTTAGTCCAACAATAATTTTTTGATTAATATTTAATGGTGGGGTTATTTGTTCTTGAACTCTTACAATCGGAGTTCCGCTACTATTAGTTAATACCTGATGTTCATAGTTATTTTGGATATCTTCATCGCTGGATTCAAAAGAAGGTAAAAATATAGAAAATGTAGTTCCTTTATTAAGAACTGAGTTTACTTTTATAAATCCTTCTGTTTGGCGAACAATACCATACACCATTGCCAGTCCAAGTCCGGTACCAGAGCCGACAACATTTTCTTTGGTCGAAAAAAACGGATCAAATATACGACTAATATTTTCTGGTGGAATACCACATCCAGTATCTGTAACATCTATAACAATAAATTCTCCCGGTTTAATGATATCATCTCCAAACTGGTAACTTTCAGTTAAATATTCTTTTCTAGTAGATATAGTTAAATTTCCATTACCATTCATGGCATCTTTAGCATTAACGGCTAAATTGATAATTACTTGGGAAAATTGTACAGGATCAACTTTTATAAATCCAAGATCGCTACCATGGTGAAAATTTAAACTTATTTGTTCGCCTAATATGCGCTTTAGCATATGATTTAATTCAGCAAAGTTTTCAGTTACATCAATTAGTTTGGGTTGTAGTGGTTGTTTGCGAGAAAAGGCTAAAAGTTGACGAACAAGACCAGCTGCACGATTAGCATTTTGCTTTATTTGAATTAAGTCGGCAAAGGAGGGATCTCCAACACCATGACGTTGTAATAACAAATCTGTAAAGCCAATCATGGCGGTTAGAAGGTTATTAAAATCGTGTGCAACACCTCCGGCTAATTGTCCGACAGCTTGCATTTTTTGTGCTTGGGCAAACTGCTGTTCCAATGATTTTTGTTTAGTGGTATCAATTAAATAAATTACAAATCCTAAATTTGATGAATTTGTTGAACCATGAAGATGGTGCATAGGAGTAATATGAATTGTTGCCATAGTATTTTTGCGTTCGGTAGTAAGACAAATATCCATATTAAAACAATGATTCTTTTCGGCATCAATATTAGCTAATTTTTGGGTTAGATTTTCGTGATCTTGAGGAGAGATAAATTTTTGTAATGGATGATTGATTATTTTATCTGCAGGTAGATCAAAAAAACTTAAGGCTGTAGGATTACATTCAGAAATAGTGCCTTCTGATTTTAGAAATATTATTCCTACCGGAGCGTGGTTAAATAGCCAACTTATTTGATCAGATGCTTGTTCTATACGTTCTTTTAATTCCCCTGTAGTAGGTAGTTGGTTTAGAATAACTCCTCGCATTTTTATCTTTTCGTTTTCTCGATAAGAATTTTGTAAAACGAAAGCCTCTTTGATATTATTATCTTTAGTGTTAAAATAAAGATTTCCTTGCCAATAATCTTTTCTTTGTGGAAGATTAGAATTTGTTGCTAAAAAATCAGATAATGATTTTCCGGTTAAATCTGATAAGGAGGTATTTAAAAAATCAGCTAAGCAATGATTAGCATAATCAATTTTATAATCTTTATCGACAGTATATAAGCCTACAGGAAGATAATCTAAAAAATCGTGTAATGAAGAGCATTCGTTTTTGAAAATATATTCCATGTTTTTTTGGGCGGTAATATTATTTAATGTCCAATAAAAATATGTTTCTCTGCTGATGTTTTTAATAGAAAAAGCGCCTTCAAATATTTGAGGTTTTTTTAAATATATAGGACGAACAGATACCTCAAACCATTCAAGATTATTGTAAATAAGGTCATTTGACGGATGTAAGATTAAGGATAAAGTTACCTTTTCCGAACAAAGATTTTTATGTGCAGATTTAAGCCTATATATTGCCGATTTATTTGTTGTTCCTTCTGCTAAATAACGTTCTAAGAAAGTTATTGTATTATCTGTTTTGATAATTTCTTTGGCCGGATCATTTTGCAAAATTGTTTCACCATTAGGGTTTTCTACACGTCTAGCTTTAAAGTCATTACGAATGATTTCATTGGCAAATCCACCATAACTAATAGCCGCTTCACCAGCATTTAAAGTTTTTATTGTTATAATGAGACAGTAGCAAGCTATAATTGCCGTACCAATAACAAAATATAAATTATATTCGGGATAAAGCAAAAATAAGATTATTACCATGGTAAGTAATACCAAGGAAAATGATAATTTGATAAGGCTGGATTGCAAAAGCTTATCCGGCCGGTTGTTGATTTTTGAGTTGCATAACATATGTAATAACCTCAGCTACAGCTTTAAAGTGTTCTTGGGGAATGGTTTGCTCTATTTCGGTGGATGCAAATAGAGCTCTTGCAAGGGGTGGGTTTTCAACAATAGGTATATCATTGTCTTCAGCAATTGATTTTATTCGCAAAGCAATATTATCCATACCCTTGGCAGTTACTTTGGGCGCATCCATTTCTCCCATTTTATATTCCAGTGCAACAGCATAGTGGGTGGGGTTGACAATAACTACATCAGATCTAGGTACAGCTTCCATCATTCTATGACGAGCACGTTCATTACGAATTTGACGAATGCGCGATTTAATTAAGGGGTCTCCTTCCATTTGTTTATATTCTTCTTTTACTTCTTGTTTAGTCATACGCAATTTTTTTAAATGTGAAAAACGTTGATAAATATAGTCTGCAATGGCAATAACTAAAACAGCTATTACAACGGTAAAAAGTAATAGCACCACAATTTTGTGGATGAATTTTAAAATAGAAATAGTTTCCATAGTTGGTAATAAATCTGCTTTTTCAAGGTAAGGCCTTACGACTAGAATTGCAATAAAAGCAATAATGGTTATTTTGATAATTCCTTTTAGGCTTTCAACAATTTTTTTCATATTAATGAAATTTGGAAGTGCGGCAAAAATGTTTAGTTTATCCCATTTAGGTTCTAAACGTTTGGGGGCATAGATAAAACCGGTTTGAGAAATGCTGGCAAAAACGCCTAAAATAATGAAGATTACAAAGGGTAAACCGAGAATTTTAAAAAGTCCTAGAGTACTATTTTTTAAAAGAAATTGAAACGATTTGGGGGTTATTTCCATTTGGCCAGCATTTTCAATGAAATTTATACTTGATTGATAATACCATTTAAACATTAAGGGCACAACCAGCCAAACAACAAATAACATACCTAAAAGCATAATAAAACTTTTGGCTTCTTGTGAAATGGCAACATCACCTTCTTCTTTGGCCTTGCTAATCTTTCGTTCGGATGGTTCTTCAGTTTTGGAGGATTCATCTTCTTCGGGGGCTACCATAATAGATCCTTTCTAGTGTAAAAACGGATGAATCCCGTCATCAAAATAACGAGTGAACCATAAGATTAATATTGGTGCTGTTATAAATAACAATCCTATTCCTAAATATATTTGTAAGGGTAAGGATAAGAAAAAAATATTTAGCTGAGGCATTAATCTAGATACCAGTCCCATTCCGGTATAAAATATAATACTAAAAGCAACAAATGGAGAACCTAGTTTAAAACCCATAATAAATGATGCATTTAAAGAGGTAGTTAGTTGTTTGGCAAAATCTCCTAATGGTAAATTTTGTCCGGCAGGAAAAAGGTGGTAACTATCTGTAATTGCACTAATCATTAGGTGGTGCATATCTGTGATAAAAATAACTGTTATTGCAACGATGCTTAAAAATGTCTCAACAATAATGCTTTGAGCTTGAGTTGTCGGATCAAAAATTTGAGCATTACTAAAGCCAATTGCTTGCCCGGCAAGTGATCCTGCTAAATTTAAAGCGGCATAGAGAACTTGCATTACAATTCCAAGAAAAATACCAATGGTTATTTCTTGAATTATCATAGATATTAAAATAGCAGTATTCTGAGGAGCGATAGGCAATTGAGGAGATATTAAAGGCATTAAGATAAGACTTAGAGCTAAAGCAATGGTTAATCTGATGTTGATGGATACATAAGAACTGCTAAATCCAGGAGTAAGCATAATGGTAGTACTAAGGCGAATAAATACCATTAAAAAACTATACATATTTAAGTTTAGTAACTCAGTCATTTAATTATCCGCCATTGCTTATACGACTGAATAATCCTTCAGTCAATACTCGCATTTGATTAAGCATAAATGGGAATAACATAATTAATGTAATAAAAACACAAATGATTTTAGGTACAAAGGCTAAAGTCATTTCTTGGATTTGAGTTAAAGCCTGAAAAATGCCGACAATCAGACCAACAAAAAGTGCTACCGAAAGAATCGGAGTTACTATTTTAAGTAGGGTGAATATAGCTTCACGAGATATTTCTAATACTTCAACTTCATTCATGTTTTTTTACTCAAGTGGAGTTTGATGTTCAAAATATTGATGGTTTTCAATGCCGGTGAAAAAGACACCATCATATCCGGTAGCGACAATGTCTTTAAAATGATGAGAGAGAATTTTTTTCCACTCTTCATCCCAATAACGAGTAATATAAGAATTTGGGTTAACAAAAGATTGTCGAACTAGCCAAGATGGATTATTTAACTTCCAACGAGGATTCCAGAAATAATCTGTTGGCGATGCTTCAGAAACATTAATCATAGCAATTATGAGCCTGCGTGCTCCATTCTTTTTTTGCTTTATACGATTAATGTCTTCAACAGAAAATGGTTGTGAATAGTGAAACAACGGATTAATTACAACAATATCGTAATTTGACTGTGCAATCTCATTTAATATGTCTTCTTTGCTGTTATAATATTTATCATTAAGTAAAAAAGTAATATTTTTTGCCTGTGAGACTTGTTCAATATTTGTTGCAGAATCGTTTATCATCGGTTGGGATTTTATATCCTTAAACGCATTTTTAAGATTGGTAAATCCATAGATGATTTTGTTATCTAAAATTGACCGCATTATCGCTTGACTAAGCATTTGTTCGTTGGAACATTTATCAATACTTATTAAGCCTAAGTTATGGTTTATAGTTAAGTCATTTTCTTGACCATTACCACAATAAAAATTGTTTAAGGTTACGGCATTTATTCCGTGTAAATATCTGTATGCAGGGGTTCCTTCTGCAGGATGATTGCGAGCAATTTTGTTATCAATCAGAAAATACGTATCCTTAGCTCCAATTTCTTTGCGGCGAACCTGATTATAGCCTTCAAGATCATATTCCCAACGACTTTTGGCTAATAAATCTTGTCCTTCGTGAGCTATAATTTGAAAGTTAGGATTATGACTACGAGCATAGTCCATAAGCATTAGCAGATTATTTCGCATCAATGCCCGATAATTAGGAATGTTTTCAGGAAGATAATCCATATGCAAGATATTTTCTTCTTGGCTATATGGGTTTATGTTATCAAAGCCATATAGCCCAGCTTTTGCTCTATGGGGAAGAGTAAAGATACTGAGCATAGATATGGCAGTTATGATAAATTTAAGTGACAACATCTGCTTGGTGTTTTCCTGTTCTTTCCGGTATTTCAGAAATTATCATGGCAATTCTGAATATTTCAGTTAACATTTTAAGTGGATCATTTTGTATATCTTTGTTGCTATAACGTTCTAAATAAACACGAATTGTTGCTCCGCTTGATCCTGTTCCTGATAAACGATATACAATGCGAGATCCGTCACTAAATCGAACAATAAGACCATTTTTAGTTGAACTTCCGTCGACAGGATCATTATATACAAAAGCTTCGGCATTAGATATAGTGTAATTATCATATTGTTTGCCGGATAATGAAGGGAGTTTAGCTTCTATATCAGCCATCATTTTATCTGCTACTTGAGTATCAACTCCTTCAAAATCAAAGCGGACATAATAACTACGTCCATATTTTTGCCAATGTTCCGTAGTTATTTGTTCAACAGATTTTCCTGTAGCAGCAATGATGTTCAGCCAGAATAGAACAGCCCAAATTCCATCTTTTTCTCTAATATGAGAAGAGCCAGTACCAAAACTTTCTTCACCGCAAAAAGTAATACGTTTAGAATCCATTAGATTTACAAAATATTTCCATCCGGTGGGAACTTCATAGTAACCAATATTGTGTTCTTTTGCTACTCGTTCTACAGATGTTGAGGTGGCGGCAGATTTAGCAACTCCATAAATGCCATTTTTATATGCGGGAATTAATTTATAATTATCGGTTAGAATCGCTAGACTGTCACTAGGAGTAACAAAGAATTTTTTGCCTAAAATCATATTGCGATCACCATCGCCATCATTGGCAGCTCCAAAGTCAGCAGCTTTATCTGAAAACATAAAATCAACTAATTCTTTAGCATATACCATATTGGGATCAGGATGTAATCCGCCAAAGTCTTCAAGAGGAGTGCTGTTTACGACAGATCCTTTTGTAGCACCTAATATTTCCTCAAAAATACGTACAGCATACGGACCAGTAACTGCATTCATAGCGTCAAAACGCATGGTGAAACCATTTTGAAATAGTTTTTTGATAGCACCAAAATCGAAAATATTTTTCATCATTTCTACATAGTCTTCTACAGGATCAATGATGTCTATTTTCATACCGCAAAGTTCTTGATGGCCAATTTGAGAAAGATCAATGTCTGCAACATCACAAATTTTATATTCAGAGATATTGAGAGTTTGTTGATATATCTTATCACTGACAGAACTTGGAATTTGTCCGCCGGTTTGATTAGAATATTTAATACCAAAGTCAGCATTAATACCCCCAGGATTGTGAGATGCAGATAAAATGAAACCTCCATCAGCTTTGTTTTTTAGAATAATATTAGAACCAGCAGGAGTTGACATATAGCCGTTTTGACCAATAATAAGTCGAGATACGCCATTAGCGGCAGCCATTTTGATTATTTTTTGAATGGCTATGTTATTATAATAACGTCCATCACCTCCAACAACAAAAGTTTTATCATTTAAGGTGCCGATAACGTTGAAAATACTTTGCATAAAGTTTTCAATATAGTTTGGTTGGATTACAACTTTTGATTTGCGACGTAAGCCTGCAGTCCCCATTTTTTGATCGTTATAAGGGGTGGTGCTAATGGTTTTTATCATAACTACT
>JAZNVJ010000199.1:0-2789 GCA_045592765.1 Alphaproteobacteria bacterium
TTTTTAAATCATTTGATGAAAAATAGCGATATCCTTCTCCTTCTTTAAAAATAAACCTAAGAGCTTGTGCTGAATATCCTTCAAGACGTTCTCCTGCATTTACTCTATTCGCTATATCTTCTTTATACCCAAAATCACAGCTTCCTCCACCATAATTCCTATCAAATTGACATTTATAAGCATTTTTCCACATCATACAAGATAGAGGCATAAATTCACTATCCAAATATCTATCAGATATTGTTTGTAACAATAAATCTTTCCTTCTCCCATCAAAATCCTTTACTCCACATCCCTCTATCTGATTGCTTAAATCCAAATTAGAAACAAACGTTAAAGCACTTTTTAACTCATCATTTTTAGGCTGTGTTTTTAAAGCACTAACAAAGGTGTCGCTTCGGTTCAAAGCATCAACTAAAAGCCAACTGACTTTATCATCCTTAGAAGCATCAGGAAAATCTATTCCATCAAACGGATCTTTTCCAATAGACTTATTTTCGTTAATTTTTTTCTCTAATTCTTTCACGAACTCCCTAGCATAATAACCATTCCCGCCATATAAAACTTGAGCATCATCAATTTCTTGTGGTCTACCATCAATATTTATTGTTAAATAAGCCATCTCTAATCTCCTTAATAAATATATAATTAATATAATAATATCATATCTTTAATTAAGTGTAAATACAAAACTGCGATATTTAGACAAAAAAAATCCCGAAGTTTGCAAACGCAAATCTCGGGATATATATTTCACTAAACTTAAATTCAATAAATATCACTTACATAAATTTTTCTTTTCTCTTAAGAATACCCAAACTCCTAAAGGAATGGAAAACGCATAAAGCAACGTCATAACTCCTAATGTTACCCAAGGTTGGGTTATGATAAACGATGCAAATAATGCCACAACAAGCATCATCGGCATCATCAAACACATAGGAACTTTCAGCTTTTTGGTTGAAAATGTAGGGATTCTGCTAACCATTAAAAAAGTTACCAAAACTAACAACACTGCGCAAAAAGCATCAGATTTGAAGAACCAGTTATATTCCGGAAAATCAAAAGAAATCATTATCGGCATCATTACTAATGCAGCTGCAGCCGGAGCCGGCACCCCTACAAAAAAGTGAGCCCAGTATTCCGGCTGAGGTTCATCTTCAAGCATCGTATTGAATCTAGCTAAACGCATAGCCATTCCAACCGTTAGCAACAAACAAAAGAACCAACCGAATTTAGGCAGATCAAACATTGTCCATTGATAAATCATAATAGCCGGAGCAACTCCGAAACTGATACAATCAGACAAAGAATCCAATTCGGCCCCAAACTTTGTTGATCCTTTTAACATTCTGGCAACTCGCCCATCCAACAAGTCGAAAAAAGCGGCAATAAACACACAAATAACAGCTTTTTCCCAATTCATCTGAATCGAATAACGAATAGACGTAACTCCGGCACACAATGCCAATAAAGTCACAATATTCGGAGCTATTTTACGAAAAGGCAAAGCCTTCAACTTTTGCTTAGAAAGTTGAATTTTATGATTAATTTTTTCCATTATCTGATAACTCCGTTAACAGCCGACTGATTCGCTGTCAGATTCGCAATCACACTTTCACCGGCAACCATTGTTTGTCCGACTACAACCTGAGGCTCAACCCCTTCCGGCAAATAAACATCTAATCTTGAACCAAATCGTATCATTCCAAAACGTTCACCTGCTTTATATTCTTGTCCAACAGCAGCATCACATACGATTCTTCTGGCCACAAGCCCCGCTATTTGCACAAAACAAATTTCTTTACCACTTTTAGTTTTCATAGCCAATAATTGACGTTCATTATCTTTACTTGCCTTATCAAGAGTCGCATTAAAAAACTTTCCTGGAACATATACTGTTTTAGTAATTTTACCCTCAGCCGGAGCACGATTCACATGGACATTAAATACGCTCATAAAAATACTGACACGAGTAAACTCTTGTTTTCCCATACCTAATTCTTCAGGAGCTTTAACCTTAGTAATCATTTGCACCGTACCATCGGCAGGAGAAACAACTACATCTTTAATCTCCGGAGTAACTCTTTCCGGATCTCTAAAAAAGTAATAACACCATACGGTTAATACCACTCCCATCCAACCGAGCGGCTCCCAAATCATTGCCAATAACGCTGTTATTGCCGCAAAGATTCCCACAAACCGCCAACCTTCATTATGAATATTAGGCAACAAAAATGTACGCCAAGAAAGATTAATACTTTTCATTAAAAATATCCTTTTCTAAAAATTTTCAACAATTTGAAGTAATTACCGTGACGCTGTCGACTGCCATAATTAATCAAATTATCAAAATGTTATAACAGCCTATAAAAAACACAAATTATTCAAATGAGCAACAATTATTTAAAAAATCTGTTTATATGAATTTTATAGTTGCAATTAAAAAAAAAGATATGTATAAACATTTCTGCAACAATTTTATGCGCTTGTGGCGGAACTGGTAGACGCTGCAGACTTAAAATCTGTTGGCCGCAAGGCCGTGCCGGTTCGATTCCGGCCTAGCGCACCAATAAAAAGCCCACCATCGCGGTGGGTTTTTTGTTGGTATGATATACAGAGTATCGAACCGGCACAGTGCCGGTTTGACTACAAGCGAAAGCGATACGGGGGTATCGCGGTCGGCTTCGCCGATGAGCGTAGTGCAGCGAAGCTAAGCCAGCCTAGCGCACCAATAAAAAGCCCACCATCGCGGTGGGTTTTTTGTTGGTATGATATACAGAGTATCG
>JAZNVJ010000200.1:0-10471 GCA_045592765.1 Alphaproteobacteria bacterium
TCCGACTTGATAAAGATTACAATATAATCATTGCCAACAAAGCCTATTATAAACAAATATCATCTTCTCAAAAAAAATGTAAAAAATGTTATCAATCATCACAAACCAACACTGAACCATGTGAAAGCGATAACTACACTTGTCCAATTAAAGAAATACTATATAAAAACAAACGACACACCAATGTAATTCATCAGTTTTCATCGTATCCTCAAAAACAATTATCCATCAATGCGGCTCTCATGAAACTAGATAAAAATACATCTTATGTTGTTGAATCCATTCGTGACCTAAGTGAAGAAATAAACTTCTCTCATCAACAAAAAATATCATCTTTAGGATTTTTATCTTCATCTATTGCTCATGAAATAAAAAACCATTTAGGTGCTTTACGCATAATACTAGAACGTATATTAGATAAATTTTATAAAAACAAAGATGATAATGATGAAGAAAAAAAGAATCTGCTACTCATTTATAATGAATTATTAAATGCCATAGCTGTTCCTGAAAGATTACTAAAATTAACACACAATAAAAACAATACAAATCACCCTATTAATGTAGTTGAAAACATTGACGAAATTATCAAGCTCTTAGATTACGAAGCTAAAAGAAATGGCATAAACCTTAACTTCAAATATTCCAAAAAAAATATGTTTATTCAGGGCAATGAAGTTGACTTTAAAATGGTTGTTATAAACATAATTTTAAATGCCATAAAAGCAACCCCTTCAAATGGAAACATAAACATTGATTTAAAACAAACCAAACAACAAACTGTATCCATCCGCTTTAGTGACACCGGAAGAGGAATATCACCTGAAAACATGTCTAGAATATTTGAGCCATTTTTTAGTGATGGACAATCTTCTGATAAAAAAGGCTCAGGCTTAGGATTGGCCATATCAAAAAATATTGTAGAAAATTATAATGGAACAATAGAAGCATCTAGTATATTAGGAAAAGGTAGTTGTTTTTCATTATCCTTCCCCCTAATAAAAAATGTTGCAAAAAAATAAATCAAGGTTTATTAATATCACAACGTTATTAAATAAAGGATTTTTTTATGAGTAAAGAAGAACTTTTAGAGTTTAGTGGCGAAGTTATAGAAAAGCTTCCCAATGCAATGTTTCGTGTAAAACTGGAAAATGGTGTTGAAATTTTAGCCCATACCGCAGGTAAGATGCGCAAATTTCGTATTCGTGTGATGGTTGGAGATAAGGTAGATATTGAAATGACTCCTTATGACCTAACCAAAGGACGTATAACATTTCGCCACAAAGACTAAAAAAACCGCCATTTGGCGGTTTTTTTTAATATCTACATATTAGGCTGATATTCTTTTCAAAACATCGCAACAATAATCTCTAAGCTCCGGATCTTCCATTAACGACAAGCGCAGATTAGATTTTTCCAGTTCTTTATTGGTTCCACAGTCAAAACGTTCAACATCACAAATAACGCCTGTAAGTTTAATGCCTCTCTGTGCTGCCAGCCCCATGGCATCAGCCAAGTTTATTTCACCATTATTTCCCTTTTGTACTTCGGGCAAAATATTCATAATTTCATTCGGTAAAATATATGGTCCCAAACTACCAAAATTAGATGGTATTTTATCTTTATCAGGCTTTTCTATTTTCCCTATAGCATGAACAACATTTCCTTCTTGAACAGCACCTTCCAAAACACCATAACGAACAATTTCATCATCAGGAAACACCTGAACATGATCGACCATTCCACCATATTGATTATAAACATCCAACAATTGAGCTAAAATACCTTTACCTCCATGAACATTAACATAAACATCGTCTGCCCACATTACAATAAAATCTCTATCACCAACTAGCTCTTTTGCCATTAATACAGCATGTCCATTTCCTTTAGGCTCTTTCTGCTCTGCAAAAGAAAATTTCATCCCGTCTGGAATAATATCCAAAATTACATTCAGCAAATCAAGTTTGCCTTTTTCACGCAAATGATTTTCCAACCATGGATATGGAGAAAAATGTTTTTCAAACAGATGCTTACATGACTGATCACTATATATAAATATAACTTCCTTAATCCCGATTTCTTTACATGCATCTACTGCATATTGAATAATCGGTTTGCTATGTAATGTTAAAAATCCTTTATGTAACGCCTTTGTAGATGGTAAATTACGAGTAGACAATCCTGCCACAGGGATAATACAAACTTCTGGTTTTTTATACATATCAACGCTCCAATAATTAAACTTTATGTTATATACAAAATATAGCATAAAAAAACTATTCTACAAGCCTAATTAAATGTTTCTCTACCTTTTTTTACAACATTTTTCTTAGTTGATTGACTTGAAACAATCTCTTCTTTAGGATGCACAAAATCTAAAACTTTAAGCTCTTTGTCTTCAATCATTTCTTCAGCTTTTTCAATTTCTTCAATATCACGATTAACTGCTAAAGTTTTTCCACTTTTCTTTATACTTATAGAGCCTTTTGTTTGTTCAAGCTTACGCTGTATTTCTTGATCTCGTAAATTTTTAGCATGTTGTTCTTCCAACCCTTCAAGCTTACGTTTCATATATTCTGAATATTCATTAACACTCTGCTTTACTGCTTGCAAATCAGCATCTAAGCCATCTTTAAGCTCAGTAATTTTTACATTATAACCAGATATTTCTATCAAATTATTTGAATTTATTACATCATTAAAATCATCTATCATTGGATTATTTTTAGCTTCAAACAATGCAATTTTATTCTCTATAAAATTTTGCCATCCTATAATCTTTGTATCTGTTTTTGCATCAAAGTCTGTAACGATATTTGCTAGTCTGTCGTCCATCTCATCTTTAATATTATTATACTCTGTAATCAATAACGCAGCCTTATCATAAAATTTTATTGTTTCATCGTATAATAATTTTGTTTTCTTTTTCTCTTCTTCTAATCTTACCTGTGTTAATTTTTTACGAATACTTTCAACCTTAACTTTTTGTTCATCATTAATTTTTTTAATCCGACTTAAATCATTTTCATCAATCTTTTCACTTTCTGTTTCTAATATATTCTGCACCAAATCTGCTGATACTTCATTTATATCAGCTAATATTTTTGCATATGCATCTTCACTAGTACTATTTGATGCGTTTTTATGAGCCTGTAAAGCTTCAGCCTCTAAATCAGATTGCACTTCATCCAATAAAATTTTTGCGATATTTTTTCTTTCCAAAACATTTTCTTTTATACGTTTTTGTTTATCCTCTTCAATAGCTTTAATCTCCGCCTCTTTTTTTTGCTCACTTACTTTATACATCTTAAACAAATCATTCACATTAACATCTAGATTCGGATTATCAATTCCTCCCTTTAATTCAAACCAAAATCCAGGCAGATATTTTGGCTCATTATATTTAACATCAAATTTAGTATTCATAGTCCAGTCTACCAAATTTCCACTTCCTTTAACTTTTATTTTGAAATCTTTTCCTCTTATTTGGGTGTTTTGCAACACAAAACCACCATCTGCAACATCTGCTTTTCCTTCCATAACTATTATTGGACAAGTTCCTTGGACTAAATTTTCTTCAACCATTTTAGCTAATCCGACAGAACTTTCTCTATTAGTAACATCCTCATGAATCGCTGATAAATTAAAACCTTTAATTGCTGCATCTAAAAATTTAAAATTGATATTATTTTTAAGTGTCTGCACAAACACTGCTTCACTTTCAGCATTAGCATCTATATCCATATTAGCACTAAATCTACCTTGATTAATCCCATACATATTTCCGGATAGTTTCAACAAATTTGTATCAACACTTTTTATATTTAAATCACCTGTGAGTTTATAGTTAATTATATTTAAATCTAAATTTGTTTCCAATATTCCATCCAACCAATCGGCTTTAAAACCTATTAGTTTAACATTATCATTCAATACTGATAATTGTCCTTGAGCATTTAAAAAATTACTCTTCAAAAAATATAAATCCTTTACTTTTAAATTAGCTGTCAAAGAAAGACCTTTAAACAAATCAAAATTCAACTTGGTTTTTTTCCATACTGGGCTAGATAAAAATGCTACATCATTTACATTTTTAGGAGAAATTTCCACCCCGCTAACATCACTAAGACTCAAAAACTTTTCAACTTCAAACTTATTCACTTCCAAATCAGCAATTACATTGGAAACTTTTTCATCCACCTTATTATAACTTACTTTACCCATAAACGAATTAAGCCCTATATTGAATCTTAACTCATCCGCATTAAATTTATTTTGATTTCCTACAAATTTTGTTTTAAGCGCAAACAATCCCAACACATTATTTTGTGGTCTATATTTAACATTAAGTTGATTTAACATCTTAACAAAATCAGGATTTTTAAGTTCCAACTCTCCCATAAAATTATATTGATCGTCTATAATTTTTATCTGCCCAAGATAATCAACATTAAACTCTCCAGCACTAATCTTAGCCTGTGTGGCAATATGATTCAAATTACCATTAAGAGCACCTATCAATGTCATATTACCAATTTCTTTAAACTTCCAATTAGGAATTGGTGCATCTAATTTACCTAAAAATGCTTCTAATTTTTGTGTTTCTACTTTATAATTAAAGTTCTCAAAAATAGGCTCTTTTCCAAAACCTGAAACATCACCAGCAAATTCAAATTGAGCATTCGCCACTGATGCTATTGAAAATTTATCAATATTCATTTTACCATTAAGCATTTCTGCCTTAAATAGCACCTTTTCAAACGGAACACCGCCATACAATGCCAAATTCATTTTAATATCTGCTTTTAAATCAATATCATTAAACCATCCTAATTTAGCAAAACGATATTTCATTCGTTCTTGCCAACTTTTCTGTAATAATTCATTAGGAATAGTCTCGATATAATTATCAAAGTTAATCATATCCGTATTTAAAGCCATTACTAACTCTTTTCTAGGACCAAACACTACTCCAATTTCTCCGGAAAGAGAACTTTTATCTAAAGTAAAAGAAAATGAAGAAAATTGAGCTTTATTCAGATTTCCCGTAATTTTAGTTTCGACTGTTGCTTTTTTATAGGTTGAAACAGCCACAACATCAGGCTCTAACCCTAACCAATTAAATGTACGCAATATATCTGTTGAATTCGCAGATACATCCAAATCATAAAAAGGCTTACCCTCAAAAGCAGATACCAAACCTTTAACTTTAATATTTGTATCTCCAGGAACAACTGCACTTAAATCATTTACAGTTAAAATATTTTCTATTAAATCTGCACTCAATTTAAAATTCTTAACTGATTGCCCATTATATATAGTTCGTACTGCGTTCAAATCTGCCAATAACTCAACATTAAACTCTGGTCTGAACTCATTATCATCTTTAGCATAAAATTGAATTTTTTCCTTAATGAATTCCACGATTGGTGTAAGATCCAAATCTGTAAAATCAAAAGCCAGTTCCACTCTTTGCTTGGCGTATTCATTCTTTTCTTTATCAATCAATGGCACCCGCATATTGCCCGCACCTTGAGTTTCACCATATTTAATCACCATATTAGCCAAGTTTAATTGCTTATCATTAAAAGTTATATCCGTAGAAAAAGCCAATGGCTTATCATATGCCTTATCAACATCAAAATTGCTTATATTTGCAGCCACAAAATCATGTAAATTCTTAGCTTCTAAAATAAAATTCCCATTAACAACTCTATTTTTAAACATAAAACTACCATCAAACCTGACATAACTTTCCGATACCGGATGTGTCATCACCATATTTAATGAAGTATCCATAGAATCAGACAACTTTCCTATTGATATTGCCACTCCTTGCGGATTGTTGTCTCTTATATAATTACCTTCCAGTCTGAAAGGCCCATTAATACTTTGAGCAATAATCTCTCCATTAAGATTATCCCATCTCAAAAAAATATCTCTTTGAGCGTCTTCATAATTAAAAGTGGCATTATTTAAGCGTACACTATTCAATGCAAAATCAGCGTTTTCTATTTTTTGCTTTTGCTCTAAAGACAAATCACTCTGCCAATTCAATCTTCCACTAGGCAACAATTCAAAATTTATTTGCGGGTTATCAAGCTCCATTTGCTTAACATCAAATTTTTTATGCAACAATTGGTCAAGATCAAGCTTTGCAACTAATCTTTCCGCTTCAACCAAAGGCTTATCCATCACTCCATCATTAACAATTTTAATATTCTCAGCTTGAAGATATGGAGACGGAAATATTTCAAAAGAGATTGGACCAGCAAAAACGATTCTTTTTCCCGTTGCCTCAAAAAACTGTTGCGCAATAATCTCTTTGTGCTTATTCCAATCCATAGATGTCACGTAGAAAAAGCCACCTGCTCCAACAACTACAATCAAAATTAACAAAGCAGCCAACAATTTTTTCATTTTTTTCTCCCTCGCAGAGTTATTCGCAAAAGCATCAAATATTCTTTGCTTTTATCTTTAAGCTTACTTATTATAGCATATTATAAATAAAAAAACTTTTAACTGACAAAGGTATTTTATGAACAACACCCAAAAACTTTTTAATTTAGCTAAATTAGCTGCTCAAAACGCATATTGCCCTTATTCAAATTTTGCTGTAGGAGCTGCTATTTTAGCAGATAATCAACAATTTTATTCCGGTTGCAATGTTGAAAACATAGCCTACCCTAATGGCACCTGCGCCGAAACTGGTGTCATTGCAGCTATGGTTAATGGTGGCGGAAAAAAAATTATCGAAATTTTAATTTATGCAAACTCAAAAGAATTAATATCTCCTTGCGGAGCTTGTTGTCAACGCATTGCCGAATTTTCCGATTCCGCTACCAAAGTTCATTTAGCAAACAACCAAGGTATCAAAAAAACCATTTTGGTATCTGAACTTCTCCCTCTTGCTTTCAGGAGTATTGAACATGAGTAAATTAGCTTATTCTTTGGCCGAACAAATCAAATCTCGCCTCAACAATCTCCAACCGGAAATAGCCATTATTTTAGGTAGTGGTTTGGGTAAGTTTGCCGATCAAATAAGTTCTCCCATAGTTATTGATTACGCCGACGTTAACGGTTTTCCGATTAGCACTGTCAGCGGGCATCAAGGACGTCTTATTTGCGGAGAAATCTCCGGTAAACAAGTTTTGTGTATGCAAGGACGTATTCATTTATATGAAGGATATCACCCTACGGCTATTGCTGATATTATCAAAGCGTATAAACTTTTAGGCATCAAAACTTTGATTGTAACCAATGCTGCAGGCTCCTTAAAAACCGAAATCACCCCCGGCTCACTTATGCTTATTGAAGACCATATAAATCTTAGCGGTTTTAACCCTTTAATCGGTCCTAATGACGAAAGTTTTGGCCCGAGATTCCCTGGCATGGATAAAATATATAACAAACAATATCTTGATATCGCAAAAAAGATAGCATCCGAAAACAATATTAAAATAAGCAAAGGCGTTTATTGTATGGTTTCCGGTCCTTCATTTGAAACTCCGGCAGAAATCAGATTATATCGCACCTTAGGCGCAGATGCTAATGGAATGTCAACTGTACCTGAAACCATGACCGCCGCTTATTGCGGAATAAAAGTTATCGGTATTTCAGCCATTACAAATTATTGCACCGGCATTGAAGGTGGGAGCCCTTCTCACGAAGAAACCCTCGCCAATGCAGCCCTCTGCTCAGATAATATGACATTATTGGTTAAAAAACTTATCGGAGAATTATAATGGACAATCCTACAGCAGCAAAAAAAATCATTAAATCTTTGGATTTAACGTCATTAAATCATAATGATACTGCCGAAAGTATAACTTCTTTATGCCAACGAGCTCAAACCCCCTACGGCACAACTGCCGCTATATGTATCTATCCGGAATATATTTCCACAGCTATTAAAGAAAAGCCACAGGGAATAAAAATTGCCACTGTCGTAAATTTTCCTGATGGTTCAGCCAATGTTGAAGAAACATCTAAAGAGATAAAAAAAGCCTTAAAACTCGGTGCTGATGAAATTGATGCTGTTTTACCTTATCGCAATTTAATCAATGGCGATGAAGAAACATGCCTTAAGCTTTTACAAATGTGCCGTTCTGCATGTGGCGATAAATGCCTTAAAATAATTATTGAAAGCGGTGAACTAAAAACCACCAATTTAATCAAAAAAGCAGCCCAAATGTGTATTGACTGCGGTGCTGATTTTATTAAAACCTCTACCGGCAAAACCAAAATTTCTGCCACACCTGAAGCAGCAAATGCTATTCTGGAAGTTATTAAAGCCAGTGGCAAAGATGTAGGTTTCAAAGCCAGCGGTGGAATCAAAACTACCGAAGATGCAAAAAAATATTTAACTTTAGCAAATTCCATCATGGGACCATCTTGGCCAACCCCAAACCATTTTCGCATTGGCGCAAGTTCTGTCTTAACTGACTTACTAAAAACCATAGAACAAGGATATTAACCATGCTTCCTCAAGAAATAATTCGCCATAAACGCAACAAGCAAGATTTATCAGCTGAAGAAATTGAGTTTTTTATCAAAGGAGTCACAAACGGAGAAATTGTAGATGCTCAAACAGCCGCTTTAACTATGGCTATTTTTCTAAATGGAATGAACGTTGCCGAAACCACCAAGCTCACTCAAGCAATGCGTGATTCCGGCGATGTCTTAACATGGCCAAAACTTGATGCACCGGTTGTAGACAAACATTCATCAGGTGGTGTTGGTGATAAAGTAAGCCTAATGCTTGCCCCAATGCTTGCAGCTTGTGGCGTATATGTTCCAATGATATCCGGACGAGGATTAGGACATACCGGCGGAACTTTAGATAAATTTGATTCGATTCCCAATTATCAAACCATTCCTTCTAATGAGTTATTCAAAAAAACTGTAAAAGAAGTCGGCTGTGCCATCATCGGCCAAACCGGCAACCTTGCACCGGCAGATAAAAAAATTTATGCCTTGCGAGATGTATGTGCCACGGTAGAATCAATCGAACTTATCACCGCCTCCATTCTTTCCAAAAAGCTTGCTGCCGGATTAGATTGTTTGGTAATGGATCTTAAATGCGGTAACGGTGCATTTATGGAAAGTTTGGAACGAGGACAAGCTCTTGCCCGTTCAATTGTAAACGTAGCTAACGCTGCCGGTTGCAAAACTAAAGCTGTCCTGACCGACATGAATCAAGTATTAGGGCATTCTGCCGGCAACGCGGTAGAAATGCAAGAAGCTGTTGACTACCTTAAAGGAATCAATGTTAACCCTCGCTTGCATCAAATTACTATTGAACTTTGCGCCGAATTATTGCTCATCAGCAAAGTCTGCAATTCTTTAGCTGAGGCTAAAAACAAATTACAACAAAGTTTAGATTCCGGTGCTGCTTTAGAAAAATTTGCCCAAATGGTTTCTGCTCTCGGTGGTCCCAAAGACTTCTGTGACAAGCCTGAACAATACTTACCGCATGCAAAAATTATCCGTCCTGTTTTTGCCTCTAAAGAAGGATATATCTCTGCAATGGATACCAGAGGCATAGGTTTGAGCATCATTGAGCTCAAAGGAGGACGCATTACTCCCGAGCAAAAACTTGATTATGCTACCGGTTACACTGACTTTTGCCAAATCGGCGACAAAGTTGATAATAAAACTCCTCTGGCAACTATTCATGCCCAAAGTGAAGAAGATTTCAACCGTGCCGCCGATAATTTAATCAACTTAATTTCCATAAGCGATTCTGCTCCGCAAGCAACACCGGAAATTATTGAAAAAATATCTTAACTAAAAAACACAAAACCGCCGGAGCAATTTCTCCGACGGTTTCGTGCTATTTTACAAGAAAGAAGCAAACATTTTTGTTGAGGGCGAGCCTCTCCACACAAATTTATATCCTTCCAAGTACTCTCTCTCCACTTTTATATCCCTCGCACATACAAGCTGCTCTTCCATTATTTTGGTAAGCATCTGTATCATTTGTGCTCTGCGTTCCTCGTGGAAGTAGAGGATAAACTGTAGAGTAAGGGTTTCTTTCACAGAGAGTGTCAATCCCTGTTTCAGAGCTTCTTCATAGAAAGGAACTATCAGCTTCACCACATCCTCTCGCTTATAATAAGCAAGCGTAACTTCGTCCTTCTCTCTTTCCTGATCCATCTTAGCGATGAAATCAATCACCGAGATGCAACGAAGCGGATTCTGTTCTTTCCAAGGCTCCAAAATCTGTGCTACCTCTGCCCATTCTTCTGAAGACATATGCTTCAAGGTTTCAGGGTTGGTAATCTCTTCCATGTTTGACCATGGAAATTTCTCAGCAAGCTGAGAAAAAAATTCTTTTTTCTCCATACTTTAGTGTTTGCGCTCTCTAATTCTATTTTCATATCCTCAGAGAGCAAAGTTAATAAATATAAATTATATTTTTATGCCTATAAACTATCACAATTTTAGACAAAATACAACAAAAAAA
>JAZNVJ010000201.1:0-21849 GCA_045592765.1 Alphaproteobacteria bacterium
CTAACTTGTCTCAAGAAGCATTGTTAAAAAGAAAAAATATCACATTAGAAGATTTACAGACATATTATGGCAGAAATATTGAACGTTCAAGTGCAGAATTGTATAGTTTTGCTTGCAAAGCTGATCGCGATAATGAGGCAATGAATAAGGTTAGAGGGGAATTAGCATTAAAAATAACTAATGAAAACATTGCCAATGGAAAGTATAATGATTCAAATGTGCGGTTAGATGTTAATGAAGAAGATTTGCTTCGTGGGTATAAAGATAATCCGGAGGCGTTAAAAGCGCTAGGTGTGCAAATTCCTTCTCAAATTATAAATGTTGTTAAAGAAGATGAATATTTAAAAAATTATACTCAATTTATAGGAGGTGCTAGAAATATTTATGGTGATGTGGGAAATCATAACTTTGAGGAAGAGCTGAATTTATTGAACCAAATTGCCGAAAAAGGTTTTGCAGCAGGTTATGGTGCGGAATTAACATTGCTCAAGATGGGGAAGAAATTAGAAAGTAATCGGGCTTCTTATGAAAGCAGTAAAAAAAATCTGGAAATTAGATTACTGAAAAAAGAAAAGTGTCTTCAAGTAACAGAGTGCTATAATATTCTTACAGATATCAGGAATGATGCATGGCAACTTAGTGATTTTGAGGTAATTGGGCTTACAAAAGATGAAGTGCTTAAGATGGCGATTGATAAAACTTTAGGCAAAGAAGTGAAGAAAATGGAGTGTACCGATATGCCGACAAGCGGTGTAAAAGCTATATTTATGGGTAAGAAAGCTAAAACAGATGAAGCTGCAATGATAAAGGCCAAGCAGGATGAGTGTGAAAGGGTTAATGCGTTTGTGGAGAAATTTAGTCATAAATATAGAAACTATAATAATTTTGGAGTTGTGAAATATCCTGAAAATAATCCTAAGGTATTGTTAGAACAATATTCAACAATTGAGGAAATAACAAAACAAACTAATGATGCCTTTGAATATAAGGAAACTAATAAGTTTGACGAGTTTTATTTTGACGAAAAAAGAGATAGGGAAAAAGTAGAGCAATTTGAGAAACTGGAAACAGCATATAAAGCAGCTCAAGAAAAAATTGAGTATCAAGCTAACATTACAAGAATGGCGCATGAGACTTCAGGTGTTAAAGACATGGAAGCAAATACGGGGTTTGATGCTATGGAAGTTAAGGCTGAATTGTTAAAAGAAAATCCGGAACTTTCGGTTAGGGAATTGTATGCAAAAGTTAAAGAAGTAAGGGATAGAGGAGAATATACATCCGAAGTTAAAATAAAAGAGCCTAAGTCAGATAAAATGTCAGTACCAGAAAGAAATTCTGCCGAAAATACAGAGCAAACAGAAGTTGTTGTTGAGCCTAAAAAAGAAAAAACTATGGAATTTAGGGCAGAGTCAGTTATAAAAGCAGATGTTTTAACGGCAAGTGTTGAAGATGTAATGAAAATGGTACAAACAGGACAGGAGAAAACATCTGAAGCTAAACAGGTAGAGCAAGAGAAAAAACAAGAGTCTAAAGTCTATTTGGAAATTCCTAAAGATTTTGAAAGTAAGCAGGATTTGATTAATCAAATAAAAGAAGGAAAACATAAAGGACCGGATTTCTTTAAATTGCCAGATAATTTAACCTCAAAGGAGCCCAATATTCAGAAAGCAATAGATTTAGTTAGTGGTAAGAAGTTTAAAAATATTGAGGAAATGCAAACAATGGAGGAATATAAAACATTACCTAAATATGCGCAAAAATGTGCTAGCATGCTTTGTGGGCAAGTAGCAACAGATAGCTTAAATATGTATTCAACACCAAAAAAAATCGAGAATTTTGCAAAAGCTACTATTAGGGCAGCTGAAAAAGAAGTTAGGGATAAAGCCATAAATATGAGAGGTTTGGTAAAAACATCCCCTAAGGATGTGAAAAAGACATCTATTTCTAAAGAAATGGTTGTGAATAAAAACTTAACTCGATAATAGAAAGTTAAACACAAAGAACACTCAAAAATAAAAGCATTCTCCTTTAAATAATGTTTTATTAAGGAGAATGTTTTTTATATATAAAATCTATTGGTAATAACTATAAAATTTACGTTTATTTATAATTTTAATGTTATAAAATACTCAAGAAGATTGTTGTAGCAATTTGATTGGGGAAAAATATGCTCGAAGATGACGAGTTGGAACAAGATGATGGCTTAGTTGCCTCTAAGCCAGTAAGTCGCAAAAAACTTATGATTTTAATACTACCGGTGGTAATTGTTGTTGGGTTGTCGGTAGGGATTTATTTCGCACTTAATCGAGATTATGGTACTCCTGAAACGAGTTATAATGTTGTAAAAAAAACCGGTGAAGAGGATAGTTATACAGTTTTTTATGATTTGCCTGAGGTGAAATCAGCACTTAATTCAAAGTCAAAGGAAATTATTTCTTTATCACTTAATGTTGAATTATCAAAGGTTGAAGATGTTTCTACTTTGGAGATTTTGTCTCCTCGAATTAAAGATGCAATTTTAGCTCACGTGGTGGAGCTTACCCCAGAAGAAATTGAATCGGCTAATGGTTTGTATTGGTTGAAGGAAGAATTATTGTATCGTTTAAATTTGGTGGTTTCACCAATAAAAATTGAGAATCTGAGTGTTAAGAATATCGAAATTTTAAATAATGAGGAAAAGTAAAGTAAAGGACTGGTTATCGTGGTAGATGAAACAAAAATATCTGATGCGCTAAATGCTCAAGATGAGTTTATGTCAGCTGATTCAAAAATTTTGAATCAAGATGAGATAGATAGTCTGCTTGGTTATGGTGAAGAAGATGAGCAAGATTATGTTGCTCAAAAAAATGGTGTTAGAGCTATCCTTAATTCAAGTATGGTTTCATATGAGCGATTGCCGATGTTGGAAATAGTTTTTGATAGGCTAATTCGTTTAATGGGAACATCATTACGTAATTTTACTCAAGATAATGTTGAGGTTTCTTTGGATAGTATAGAGTCAATGAGATTTGGTGAGTATATAGATTCCTTGACACTACCTACATTGCTCAATGTTTTTAAAGCTGAAGAGTGGGATAATTATGGTTTGATGTCTTTGGACAGTTCTTTGATTTATTCTATGGTTGATGTGTTGCTTGGAGGAAGACGAGGAACTGCGGCTATGCGTGTTGAAGGACGTCCTTATACTACGATAGAATTGAATATTGTTAAGGATATGATAAAGCTTATTTTAAGTGATTTATCGACGTCTTTTGATCCGATTACTTCGGTTACATTTGCGTTTGACAGATTGGAAACTAATCCTCGTTTTGCCACAATATCCAGATTGTCTAATGCTGTGATAGTTGCTCATTTGAGAGTTGATATGGAAGATAGGGGTGGAAAAATTGATTTGATGATACCTTATGCTACTTTGGAGCCAGTTCGTGAGTTGTTATTGCAGATGTTTTTAGGCGAGCGTTTTGGACGTGATGCAATTTGGGAAAATCATTTGATGTCACAGTTGTGGGATACAGATGTTGAAGTAAAAGCCGTTCTTAAAGAAAAAGAAATTAAACTTGCCGATATTTCTTCTTGGGAACAAGGATCTTTTTTGCCATTAGAAATATCACCACAAGAAAATGTTACTGTTGTTTGTGGTGATGTGCCACTCTTTAAGGGGGCTATGGGACAAAAGGATGATCATATTGTAATAAAAGTTGATAGAAAGGCTGAAAAAAATGGCTAGCTTAGAATTAATCATCAACATTATAATTATTGCCTTGTTAGTGCCGACAATTATGTATACTTATCGCCTTAATAATAATTTGAAAATATTGAGACAGAATCAGAATAGTTTGGCGCAATTGGTTAATGCTTTGAATGATGCTACGTTTAAGGCTGAAAATAGTATCCCTAAAATTAAATCGGTTACGGAACATTCTTCTGAAGGACTTAAGGAAGTTGTTGATTGTGCTAAAGAATTAAAGGATGATTTGTTGTTTATAAATGAGCGTGCCGATAATTTGGCTGATAGGCTTGAAAATGTTATTAGTACAGGGCGTAATATTAAAACGGAAAATGAAACTTCTAAAGTTATTGCTAAAGCACAAGAGCAAGTACAAGATAATGATCGAGCAGAAGCTGAATTGGAGTTATTAAAAGCTTTAAGAGCTATAAAATAGGATGTTAAGGGATAAAAATGCAAAATAATAAAACTAAAATAAGATTGTTGCCAATTTTTATTTTTATGGCGGTATTGACTTTGAGCATTAAAGTCAACAGTGTTTTTGATTATTATAATAGTGTAGATCGTAAAAAAGTAAGTATTGTTACGGCGGAAGCATTGGCTGAGGAAAAAATTAATAAAGAAACTGCAGAGTTAAATAATGTGTTGTCAGGAGGAGCTGTGGCGAATAAAAATGCTCCGGCTTCTGCTGAAAATGCGTTTACACAATCTGAAATTATGATTTTGCAAGAATTGGCGGAGCGTCGCGAAGCTTTGGATTTACGGTCTCAAGCTGTCGATAAAAGAGCTATTCAGCTTAAGGTTACAGAAGAAGAAATAAATAAAAAATTGCGCCAACTCAAAGATTATGAACAAAAATTACAAAAGCTTATAAATGCGTATTCAGAGCAAGAAAAAGCTAATCTTGCTTCAATGGTTAAGATGTATTCTTCAATGAAGCCTAAGGATGCGGCAAGAATATTTAATACGTTGGATATGAATATTACGGTTGCATTGTTAAAAGGAATGAAGCCATCTTCATCATCAGCAATATTATCGCAAATGGATGCACAAAAAGCACAAGCAGTAACAGCAGAGCTTATTGGTAGTAATATTTAAGTGGGATAAAAGTGAGAAAATTATATGTCGGCATATTAAATTTATTGATAGGAGTGTTAGTCTTTACGCTCTTTTCAATAAGTTTTAGCTATGCTCAAGAGAAAATAATTACCAAGGATTTAGTGCGTCAATCCTCTCCCAAAGAAGATAGTTTTGAAAAAATTGAGAAATTTGATAATTTGAAAGAATTAAATGCTAAATCTAATGGTGAGGTGAAAAAACAGATTGCAAGTTTGAGTTTTGCTTGGAATACACCTGCTAATTTGGCAGCTTTTGAACGAGGTGGAAAGTTTTGGTTGATATTTGATAGTTTACAGAACGTTGATGTCAACAATCTTAAGTCAATAGCTGGAGATTTGGCTGAAAATATTATGCAATTTCCTCATCCTTTGGCGACGTTGATAAGAATTACGCCAGCAGAAGGGGTTAAGTTTTCAGCAAGAAAAGAGGGATTGCTTTGGGTGGTTGATTTGTATCGTCAAGATATTCCTGAGCATCCATTTGTAAATACAACGATTTTTACACAATATGATAGTCTTAAACAGCCGTATTTGTTTATTCCTAATGAATATGCAGGGAATGTGATATCTATTATTGATCCAGATATAGGAGATATTATAAGTACAGCGCCATCTTCACAACCATATAATGGTGTTGCTAATTCTTATGATTATCCAGAGTTTGAAATTTTGCAAACAATACAAGGTTTGGCATTTGTGATTAATGCGCCTGATATACTGTTAACCAGAGGTAATTCAGGGCTTATTTTGCGAGCACAAGGGAGAGGATTGAACATTACAAGTGATTTGGATGCTTTGAAACGTAGGCAACAACAACTTAGTAATGCAGATGATTCTTATCATTTTAATTTGCAAATACCACAAAAATTGCAAGAAATGAAGTATGTTGATGCTGTGGAAGCTCAGAAAAAAGAAATTATAACCGTTAATCCATTACAAAAAAATAAATTACGATTAGAATTAGCCAGATATTATATTCATCATGGTTTAGGTACGAATGCTTTATACATCCTTAATCAGATGAAAAAGGCTAAATTAGATGAGGCCAAAACGGATGATTTTTATGCTCTTAGCGGAGTGGCTAATTTTTTGGCTAGACGTTATAGAGAAGCAGCAGATGATTTTTCTCAAGGAAATTTACCTAATTATGATGAGGGAGTTTTTTGGCGAACTTTAGCACAAAGTGCATATGAATTTAATGAAGTTAATAATGCTGTAATTTTTGCACATATTTCATTAATTAAAGATTATCCACAAGAGATTAAAGATCAAATAGCTTTAGTAGCAGCAGAAAATGCTATTAAAACAGGGGATGATTTATCTGCTCAAAATTTTATTGATATTTTACGTTCGGTTCCAGATAGAATAAGAAATTTAACTCCGCATATTAATTATTTATCAGCTAAAAAATTGGAAGTTCAGGGATATCCTCGAAATGCGATTAAAGAATATAGAAGTATAATTCATAGTCCATCAACAAAATATTCGGCTTTTGCTCGTTATGATAATACTATCTTAAGTCAAAAGATTAATATAATGTCGGTGAAGGATGCTATTGCTGAATTAGAAAGGTTGCGTTTTGCTTGGGGAGAACATGATTTTAAATATCGTTTGTTAAATCAATTAGCAAGTTTATATTTGAAAGATTTTGATTATTATAATGCGTTGCGTACATTAAATGAAGCCGGAGTATTTGTTAGAGATAATGAGATTAAACAAAAAATTGCAAATCGAATGGTTATGGTTTTTGAAGATATATTTTTAAGTAATCAAGCTGATGCTAAATTATCTCCAATAAAAGCTTTGGCATTATATCAGGATTTTAGATGGTTGGCTAATTTAAGTGCTAAAAAAAATGCTATAACACAACGTTTGGCAGATAGATTAGTTGCGGTTGATTTATTACCACGAGCAAAAGATTTGTTATTATCATTATTAAGTGAAACAGGTATAAATGCTGATGATAGAGCTAGAATAGGGGCAAGAATAGCGGTTATTAATTTATTTGAAAAACAGCCATATCAGGCATTGGAAGTGTTACGTAAAACAGATGGTGATAATTTATTGCCAGAAACAACAGCCCCTCGTAGAGTTATTCAGGCTAGAGCATATACGCAATTGGAGCAACCAGATAAAGCACTGGATATATTAAAAAATGACTATGGTAAGACAGCATTGTTGCATAAGTTTGAAATATATTGGAATGCGGCTCAATGGGATAAAGCTGCTGATACAATGCGTAATTTAATTCAAGAACCTAAATCAGGAGAGCCGTTGTCCGAAGAACAGGTTAATTTTGTTTTAGATTGGGCAACAACTCTTAAACAATCTGGTAAAGAGACAGTTTTAGTGCGAGTGCGTAATAAATTTATGCCATATTTTGCTAATACAAAATATCATAGTATATTTAATATCTTAACCAAACAACTTGAAAAAGATAAAGTTGACATTGGAGAGATTGGAACTATAGTTAATGATGTTCAGGCATTTACTAATTATGCTAAGATCTATGGTGAAAGTTTAACATCAAATAGTTTAGAATAATGGCAAAAATTTTTCATCTAGAAAGTTCGTTTGTTCCAGCAGGAGATCAACCGCAGTCAATAGAGGATCTATGTGTAGGTATTAAGGCTGGAATTAAAAATCAAGTGTTGCTTGGGGTGACCGGAAGTGGCAAGACTTATACGATGGCAAAAATAATCGAAGAATGCAATCGGCCAGCATTGATTATGGCTCCAAATAAAATTTTAGCAGCTCAGCTTTATAGCGAAATGAAAGAATTCTTTCCGCATAATCATGTGGAGTATTTTGTTTCATATTATGATTACTATCAACCAGAAGCTTATGTTCCCAAAACAGATACATATATAGAAAAAGATTCAGCACAAAATGAACAAATAGATAGAATGCGCAATGCTGCAACCCGAAATATTTTGGAGAATAGAGATGTAATTGTTGTGGCATCGGTTTCTTGTATTTATGGTTTGGGAGATGTTGAATCTTATTCAGCAATGACAATTTCGCTTAAGTTAGGGCAAGAAATAACAATAAAGGAAGTGTGTAAAAAATTAGCAGAACTTCAGTATGAACGAAATCAGCTTAACTTTGTTCGTTCTACTTTTAGAGTACAAGGTGACGTTTTGGATATTTTTCCTGCTCACTATGAAGATAGAGCATGGAGAATATCTTTTTTTGGTGATGAAATAGATAGTATTTATGAATTCGATTCTCTTACCGGAAAACGTACAGCAGATATGCAAGAAGTTGTAATATATCCAGCTAATCATTATGTTACTCCTCGTCCAACGGTTTCTCAGGCGATTAGTAGAATAAGAGAAGAACTTGAAGAACAAATACAATTATTTATTTCGCAAAACAAATTTTTGGAGGCTCAAAGAATTGAACAGAGAACCAGATTTGATTTAGAAATGTTAGAAGCAACAGGACATTGTAAGGGAATAGAAAATTATTCAAGATATCTTACCGGTAGAAAAGCCGGTTGTCCCCCTCCTACATTGTTTGAGTATTTACCTTCAGATGCATTAATTTTTATTGATGAAAGTCATGTTTCGGTGCCTCAAATCGGAGCGATGTTTAAAGGTGATTTTAATAGAAAATCAACATTAGCTCAATATGGGTTTAGACTTCCTTCTTGTGTTGATAATCGCCCTCTAAAGTTTGAAGAGTGGAATGATATGCGAGGGCAGACAATTTTTGTATCAGCTACTCCCGGAGATTGGGAATTGGAGCAAAGCAAAGGTGTTTTTGCAGAGCAAGTTATTCGTCCAACCGGATTGACCGATCCTCTTTGTATAATAAGACCTGTTGCTAATCAAGTAGATGATTTAATGCGTGAGTGTAGAAATACTGCCGCTAAAAATGAGAGGGTTTTAGTTACAACACTTACAAAAAAAATGGCTGAGGATTTAACGGAATATTTGGCAGATAACGGGGTGAAAGTAAGATATTTACATTCTGATGTAGATACATTGGAACGTATAGAGATTATTAGAGATTTACGTTTGGGGGTATTTGATGTGTTGGTTGGAATAAACTTGTTGAGAGAGGGTTTAGATATTCCTGAATGTTCGTTAGTGGCTATTTTAGATGCAGATAAGGAAGGTTTTTTACGTTCGGAACGTTCTCTTATTCAAACAATCGGTAGGGCTGCTCGTAATGCAAATGGTCGAGTTATTTTGTATGCAGACAGTATGACAAAGTCTTTGCAGGGGGCTTTGGATGAGACGAATCGTCGTCGAAAAAAACAGCTCGAATATAATATTGCAAATGGAATAATACCTCAAACAATTCGTAAAAAAATTTCTGATTCTTTGAGTGAAATGACTGCAAAAGATTATGTAGAAACCAAAATTGAAACCAATATAGAGCCTAAAGATATTGATAAAACTTTACGTAAGTATCAAAAAATTATGCAAGATGCTGCTGCTAATTTGGAATTTGAAACGGCTATTGCATATCGAGATAAGATAAAAGAATTAGAAAAACTTTATCTTAAAATTAATTAAAACTGTTTATTAAGCTTCCGGCAAGAAGATACCATCCGTCAACCAGTACAAAAAAGATAACCTTAAATGGTAAAGCTAATACTGTTGGTGGAAGCATCATCATACCCATTGACATTAAAACCGATGCGATAACCATATCAATAATAAGAAATGGTACAAAAATTAAGAAGCCAATTTCAAATGCTCTGCGTAGTTCACTAATCATAAAAGACGGAATAACTATTTTAAGCGGAGTTTCAGCAATGGTTTCTGCTGGTTTTTCTTTGCTTAAGTTTGAAAATAGCAGAATATCTTTTTCTCTGGTGTTTTTTACCATAAATTCTTTAAATGGAATAGAGGCTTTTTCTAATCCATCCATAACTTCTATTTTTTCTTCCATCATAGGTTTGATACCTTCTTCCCATGATTTTTCTATAGTAGGAGTCATTATAAATAAGGTGAGAAATAATGCTAATGATACTAAAACCATATTTGGGGGAGTAGCGTTAGTTGCTAATGCACTGCGAGTAATGGAAAATACAACAGCAATACGAGTGAATGAGGTCATCATAATTAAAATTGATGGCGCCAACGAAAGTACAGTAATGAGAATTAGTACGCTAAATATGCGACCGGTAGCCGTGCCACTTGGGGTATCTGTTAAATTGATGTTCAAACTTTGAGCAATTGCAGAATCTGCACATAAGGTTACAAAAAGTATTGTGATTAAAGGTAATAAAATAAGTTTTTTATTCATTATTATTTCCATTTGCAGCTTTTTTTTCTAAAATAAGATTATTATTTTGACCAACTAAAAGAAGGTATTCATTATTGCTATGGCGCACTAAAACAAGTTGGTTTTTAGAATCGAGAGATTGTTTTTCAATAATGTTTATTTTTTGTTGTCCAAGTAATTTTTTTGTTAACTTGCAATTAAATCCTTTTTGTTGGCAATATTTAAAAGACCACAACGTCAGTAATAGTAGTCCAATTACAAATAATAGCGATGCAAAAGCTTGTAAGATATTTAACCAATCCATTTTATTCTCCCAGTAATATGTTTGATTATAGGCGCAAAAAAAATTAAAGGTCAACAAAAGGCTTGCTCTTGTTGATATTATTTGTTAAGTTTGTGATATGGTAAAAAAAAATAAGCAAATAAATTTGATATCTGAAGAACGAAGAACGCAAGATTTGTTGTCGGTGGCGAAAACGCTAAAACCTTTGGCAAAAAACTTGTTGGGGAAAAATGGGTTTACGGAAGTGGACCTATTAACAAATTGGTATGAAATTGCTGGGGAAATGGCAGAGTATACGCTGCCTAAAAATATATCTTATCAGAAAAACAATAGAAGCGATGGTATTTTAAGTGTGATAGTTCCTTCAGGAGCTTTTGCATTGGAATTACAGCATCGAGAAAAATTTATTATTGCAAAAATTAATGCTTATTTTGGGTATAATGCTATTGCAAAGATTAGAATTTTGCAAAATACAGAGATGCCGGTGCAAGATGTTGAGGATGTGGGGAATATGCAAAAAATACTTGTAACCGAAGAGGAAGAAAATTATATTAAAGAACTAACTGATGGTATTTGTAGCCAAGAACTACAAGTGCAATTAGAGCGTCTTGGAAAAAAAATAATTAATAGTAATAAGGGTTAATAATATGGGTTTTGAGCGTGCGATAAAAACACTGAGCAACTTGGTTGCAGTAGTAGTTGTGTTTTTTTTGGCAGGCGGAGTGTATTTATCCGCGAAGGGTTTTGTTTGGCAAGAAGATGGAAATATAGTTTTGATTGCTAATGCTTCTGCTCAAGATGCTAAAGTTGCTGCTCCTAAGATACCTGATAATATGGTGTTACCTTTAAGGCATGTTGAAGGGGTAGAAAATGCAAAAATTACGATTTATGAGTACTCTTCTTTAGGTTGTACGCATTGTGCGGATTTTCATTTAGAAGTGATACCGGAATTGATAAAATATTATGCTGATAAAGGTGGTTTACGAGTTGCCTATGTGCCATTTCCTTTGGATAAAGTTTCTATGGACGCCGCTTTGTTAGCTGAATGTATGCCAAAGGACAAATATTTTGAGTTTATAAATGTTTTGTATAAAAAGCAAAGAGATTGGAAGTTGTCTCGTAATCCAGAGAAAGTGTTAAAAAAATATGCAGCTTTAGATGGTTTGCCTGAAGATAAGATGGATAAGTGTTTGCATGATGATGATAATGCAAGAGAGATTTTGGATAATCGACAAACAGGAATTACTCAATTAGGGATTAAAGGGACACCTTCTTTTGTGATTAGTTATAATGGGCACAATGAGGTGATTTATGGTGTGCGTTCATTTGATGAAATTAAGGATCTTATAACATTATATTCTTCTGAGCGATAATATTAATTTTTTATTTTGTATTCTTTTTTAATAACTACTTAACACTTTGTAATGTAAAGTTTAAGAATGAAGAATACACCTGAAGATATAAAACAACTGGAAAGTAAAATAATTCAACTTAAATCTCAAGAAGGCATGATTCAACAAAATAAGACAGAATCTGATTTTGTACGTGCATCTAAAATTGGTTTTAGGGTTGGAATTGAAATGTTTTCTGCAGTAATTGTTGGGGCAGCAATAGGATATTTGTTGGATAATGTGATTGAAACGAAACCTTGGTTGTTGGTTGTTTTTATGTTTTTAGGTGGAGCGGCAGGAATATTAAATGTATACCGCTTGGCTCAAAATGAAGAGAATAAACGTAAGGAGTAAACACAGTGGCTAATCCGATGGAACAATTTGAAATTAAGACTTTGATTCCAATGGAAATAGGTGGGGTTGATGTGTCTTTTACTAATTCGTCATTATTTATGATTTTGGCGGTTATATCTTCAACATTTTTATTTGCTTTGTGTTTGCGTAGACGTTCATTAGTTCCAAATGTTGCACAATCGATTCCAGAAGTGATTTATGAATTTGTTTACTCCTTATTAAAAGAAAATGTTGGTGTTGAGGGATTAAAGTATTTTCCATTTATTTTTACAATGTTTTTATTTGTGGCTTTGGGAAATTTATTGGGCCTGTTTCCATATTCGTTTACTTTTACATCACATTTAACTGCAGTTGGAAGTCTGTCGTTAATTGCATTGTTGTTTAATGTTGTTATTGGAATAAAGAAAAAGAAGATAAAATGGTTGCGAACTTTTTTACCTAAGGGAATTCCATTACCGTTAGCGCCATTAATTATTCCAATAGAGATGGTATCTTTTTTGTCAAAACCTTTTAGTTTGACAGTTCGTTTGGTAGCAAATATGACAGTGGGACATATAATGTTGAAGATTATTGCTGGATTTGTTGCTACATTGGGGATTTTGGGCGCAGTGCCGGTGTTATTTAATTGCTGCATTGTTTGCTTTGAGATATTTATTGCTTTGTTGCAAGCCTTTATATATACAGTGCTTAGTTGTATATATTTAGGAGATGCTTTGCACGAGCATTAATGTGGGTGGCATTTGCAAATTTGCAAATGCTTAGCTAATTGATATAAGAAAGGAAAAAAATATGGAACCGATGGCTTATATTGGAGCTGGTATGTGTGCTCTTTCGATGATGGCTTCTGCTTGGGGTGTATCTCAAGTTTGGACAACAATTATTTCTACTGTAGGGCGTAATCCTCAAGTTAAAAAAGAAGTAGATATCTATGGTTGGGCAGGATTTGCTGCAGTAGAAGCGGTTGCTTTGTATGCTTTGGTGTTGGCTTTAGTTATGCTAACCGGAAATTAATATTTTTGCGGTTGAAAGACAACTCAATTTAGTTATTTTTTTTAGGGGGCTATAGGTTATGCCACAACTTGATTTTAGCGTATTTTCGTCACAGCTTTTTTGGCTAGCAATTAGCTTTTTTGTGATGCTATTTATTATGGCAAAGTTTATTGTGCCGAAAACAGCTGAAATGATTAATTTGCGTAAAGAAAAAATTGATGCAGATATTGAGGCTGCAGCTAAACTTAAGCAAAAAGTTGAAAAAACTTTGGAAAAGTATAACCAAGCCCTAAAAAAAGCTTCGGAAGAAGCAAATGTTTCATTGTTAAAAACAAAAAATGAACTTTCACAAACAATTGAACGTAAGCAAGCTGATTTAGCAGCAGTGCTAAAACGACAAATTGATGATGGAGAGAAAAAAATTTTAGCAAGCAGAAAAAAAACAATGGCTGAAGTTGATGAAATGGTTTTACTTTTGGCACCAGAGCTCTTAAATAAAATCGGTTTTGAAAAAGTTTCGGCTAAAGCGCTAAAAGAAGTGTTAACAACGATGGAGACTGATTAAAATGGAAAATGGAGTAGGTGCTAATCGTGAAATTATTGATGCTACGCAAAATGCGGTATTAGATGCTGCAAATGTTGTAGCAGATGTAATCGAAAAAACTTCGTTAGAGGTTGGTGCTCATCATGGACCATTTTATATGAATGCAGAATTTTGGGTGGCAATGTCTTTTGTTGTGGTGGTAGTGTTATTTGCGATGCCAATAGGAAAAATTGTGCGAAAGATGTTGAAAAAGCGATCAAGTTTAATAGCGAGAAGACTTGAAGATGCGACAAATTTGAAGGTGGAAGCTCAGAAATTATTGGCTGAATATGAAAGAAAATATCGTCATGCAAAGCAAGAAGCTCAAGAAATATTATCAAGAGCAGAAAAAGAAGTAAATTTGTTGCGTAAAGATAGTTTAAATAAGCTTGAAAATTCAATGAAAATTAAAGAGCAAGAGGCTCAGTTAAGAATACAATCAGCTCAAGATAAGGCTGTAGAAGATGTTGCAAAAGTTGTAATTAATAAAACAACTAAGTTGGTAAAAAAAGTTATTAGCGAGAATATTGATGCTAAAACTCAAGATGTTTTAATAGATAATTCTATCAAAAAATTAGCAGATAACAAATTTTAAAATAAAATGTAACAACAAAGAAATATTACTTTTTTATTTTTTTAGACGATTCCAGCCTTTGGTGGTGTTGTTTTTGTTTTGCTTGTTTTGTTCTTTTTGCCAATTGCGAATAGGGGCGTTTTGTTGTTCTAAAATTTGTTTTTGTTCTTTGGTTTGTGCAACACCAATAGGAAGTAACTGGTTAAACAAAGCAGGAGATGCAAAATCTACTTTATTTTGAACTAATGGTTTTACTAAAGCATCAATGATTTTTGCTGCTGGTTTGGCATTAAATGTACTAACTTGACCACCATAAAAAATGGCAAAAGCGTGACATGGAGCAGAAAATAATACGTCGGTATAATCAACACCTCTTACGAAGCGCAACATTACTTGGGGGCGAATTACACAATTTTCGGTGACATCAAATAAGATATGCTCGGGGTTGCTAAAAAGTTCAGTTTTAATCATATTTTTTAGTTCATTATTGATAATACCACAAAAACCGACTATAGCCATGCCGTTAAGTGTATAACCTTGATAATTATCTGGACGATTGGCTATCTGATAACAAAAAACTTGTTCTGATTTATTAATGTTTTCAAGAGCTGAAGGACCTATCGCAGAGCTGATCTCATCCAGAATTTCAGGGTTGACCTGGGCAAGCGCAAAATTAGAAAACAAAGCAATTAAAACAAAAAATATAGAACAAATATAATACTTCATCAATAAACCTCCGATTAATTTATTTATGATTATATATGCGATATTGCAAATTTCCAGTATTTTGTGAAGATTAATAAAAAAATGTTGGCAAGTTGGCTAATAAAAGGATTGAGGAAAAAAAGTAATGTTAATAATTAAATAATAAATAATAAATTATAAAAAAATAGTACTTGATTATTTTTGAAAGCTATGTTATCTATTTGGACAAAATTTACAAAACAACGGACTGGAGACTAATATGAATAAATTTTTGGTTACAACTGCTTCGGCATTAGTATTAACTATAGCAATCAGTAATGGCGCTGAGGCTAAAGATGGTTTTTATGTTGCTTTGCGAGGTGGTTTTAATGATTATAATCTTAATAACTATGAAGAAGATAATGCAACCTCTGAGGCCAGAGCTGATTTTTCTGGAGTTTGGCAAATATCAGGTGCTTTAGGTTATAAATATAAGTATTTTCGTATAGAGGGCGAATATATTTATCGTGATAAAAGTGATGATGACTATGAGGAATATTTTGCGGGTATGTATACTGGATACAATCATACAACAATCGAATCTGATAGTTTTATGTTAAATGCTTATTTGGATTTGATGCCAAATTATTGGATAAGTCCTTATATTATGGGTGGTATTGGTGTTTCTCGTCTTGAATTTCAAAGTTATGATGTTAATTGGGGCGGTGATAAATATAATAATATTGAGCATGATAAAACAAACTTCTCTTGGCAATGGGGAGGCGGTTTGTCTTTGCGCCTGAATCGTTGTTTGAATTTTGATATGGGATATCAGTATATGAACTTTAATAAGTTGAATAAAGCTGAAGTTAATGCCCATGTATATTATGCAGGTTTACGTTATACTTTTTAGAGTATAATGGTGAATTAAAACAAAAAGCCACTTTGTTAAAGTGGCTTTTTGTTTTAATTATATAGCTTTAATTCTATTGGTAATTCTAAGCTATCTAAAATTTTGTTCTCATCATTATAAAAAGCTATGTTGATCGTGCCTTTTAGGGTGTTACCTATTAACTCATTTAAAGAGAGCGTAGTTGGTTGTAAAAAGCAAGATTTTAGCTCTGGATAAGAAAATTCTATTTTAGTGTTGTCGATAGTAAAAAATATATTATCAAAGCTTTCGGTATTGATTTCACATTTAATGCTATTTTGTGCTATTTTAAATCCATCATCGTAGGTGAAGGTTTTTCCGATTAATTCCTGAGGTGATGAATAGCATAGGGTATTGTTATACAAAACATTGTAGCAGATTTCATAAGGTTTAGGGTTGGTTGTTTTGCCATCTGCAAACAATAGCCATGCAATATGGACATCGATAAATCGGTATCCGCTGATGCAATCTTCGTTGGTATCTATAACCAAATTATGGATAATTTGGCTGATAGTGACGAAATGCTCTTGCATAAGAGTGAATTCAAGATTTGATGCTTCATCGCTTTTTGCTAAAGACAGTTGTTGCTCGGGAACGATATCCGGAGTACAGTTATGGGCGCAAAGCACTAACAATGCAGTCCAAAAGAGAATAATTCTTTTCATAGTATGAGGTTTTTATAATTTACATAAAAATAAGTATCTGCAAAATACTATAAACATAAAATAACAAATTGGCAATGATTTAGTCATTAGTTATTAGTGATTAGTTATTAGAGGGAGGATACTTTTTTCTTGTAGAATCGGAATCAATGGTATAACGTATTGACGAATAAATTTTCGTCAGGTGGAGGAATCTGCCTGATTTAATGTCTAACAAAAAGGAGAAACTTAAACCATGAGTAAATGGGTTTATACATTTGGAAACGGCAAAGCCGAAGGTGATGCCAGTATGCGTAATCTCCTTGGCGGTAAAGGTGCTAACTTGGCCGAAATGAATGTGGTCGGTATGCCTGTACCTCCGGGGTTCACTGTTACAACTGAAGTTTGTACATATTACTATGACAACAACAAAACTTATCCTGCAGATTTGAAAGATCAGGTTCGTGCTGCTGTTGCCGAAGTTGAAAAAATTATGGGCAAAAAATTTGCTGATGCTAATAACCCATTGCTATTCTCTGTTCGTTCAGGTGCAAGAGTTTCTATGCCAGGTATGATGGATACCGTTTTGAATCTTGGTTTGAATGATGAAACAGTTCAGGCTTTGGCTAAAGCTTCCGGTTCTGAAAGATTTGCTTATGACTCTTATCGTCGTTTCTTGCAAATGTTCTCAGACGTGGTTTTGGGTGCTGATATTGATTTGTATGAAGAAGCTTTGGAAAATATGAAAAAGTCTAAAGGCTATGCTTCTGATACAGATTTGACCGCCGATGATCTCAAAGAATTGGTTAAAGAATACAAAGCCATCGGTGAAAAATTAGGTAAAGTTGTTCCTCAAGATCCATGGGATCAGTTGTGGGCCGGTATCGGTGCCGTATTTGGTTCTTGGATGGCTAACCGTGCTATTACCTATCGTAAATTAAACAATATTCCGGGTGACTGGGGTACAGCTGTTAACGTTCAAACCATGGTATTCGGTAATGCCGGTGATGATTGTGCTACCGGTGTTTGCTTCTCTCGTGACCCTGCAACCGGTGAAAATGTTTACTACGGTGAATATTTGGTTAATGCTCAAGGTGAAGACGTTGTGGCCGGTATTCGTACTCCACAACCTATGGCTTCTAAAGGTGATGGTACTTCTTTGGAAGAAAAATGGCCACATCTCTATCAGGAATTGGTAGATGTTCGTAATAAGTTGGAAGCTCACTACAAAGATATGCAAGATATGGAATTTACCATTGAGCATGGAAAACTTTGGATGTTGCAATGCCGTAACGGTAAGAGAACCGCTGCAGCTGCTGTTCGTATGGCTGTTGAGATGGTTGAAGAAGGTATGCTCACCAAAGAAGAAGCTATTATGCGCGTTGGTGCAGACCAATTAGACCAATTGTTGCACCCAATGCTTGATCCTAAAGCTAAGAAAAATGTTATTGCTACCGGTTTGCCTGCATCTCCGGGTGCTGCTGTTGGTCGTGCAGTATTTAATGCTGAAGATGCCGAAGCTTGGGCTAACAGAGGTGAAAAAGTTATCCTTATCCGTAACGAAACTTCTCCGGAAGATATCGGTGGTATGCATGCTTCTCAAGGTGTGATTACAGCTCGTGGCGGTATGACTTCTCACGCTGCTGTTGTGGCTCGTGGTATGGGTACTCCTTGCGTATCAGGTTCTAGCGATATTACAATCAACTATGCTAACAAAACTATGACCACAAAATCCGGTGTAGTTATTAAAGAAGGCGATTGGGTATCTTTGGACGGCGCTAAAGGTCAAATCATTGAGGGTGAAATTCCAACCGTTAAGGCTGATACAAATACCGGTAATTTCGGTAAATTGATGAGCTGGGTTGATGAGATCCGTGTATTGAAAGTTCGTGCTAATGCTGAGACTCCAAAAGATGCTCAAACAGCTCGTGACTTTGGTGCTCAAGGTATCGGTTTGGCTCGTACCGAACATATGTTCTTTGATGCAAACAGAATCGGCGATATGCGTGCTATGATTTTGTCTGATACTGAAGACGGTCGTCGTGCTGCTTTGGCTAAATTGTTGCCATATCAAAAGCAAGACTTTAAAGATTTGTTCAAGATTATGGATGGTCTGCCGGTTACTGTTCGTTTACTCGACCCGCCATTGCATGAATTCTTGCCTCATACAGATGCAGAAATGCAAGAATTGGCTAGCAAATTGGGTGTAACTTTAGAACAAGTTAAGACTCGTGCAGCTGCTTTGCATGAAGCTAACCCGATGTTGGGTCATCGTGGTTGTCGTTTGGCTGTTACTTATCCTGAAATTGCAGAAATGCAAGCTCGTGCTATTTTAGAAGCTGCTTTGGAATGCCAAGCTGAAGGTGTTAAAGTAACTCCTGAAATTGAAGTTCCTTTGACCGGTTCTAAGAAAGAGTTAGATTTGGTTAAAGATGTTATCGACACTACAGCTAAACAAGTATTCGCTGAAAAAGGCGCAACTGTTAACTACATCGTTGGTACAATGATTGAGTTGCCAAGAGCTGCTCTTATGGCTGAAGAAATTGCCGAATCTGCAGCATTCTTCGGTTTTGGTACAAATGACCTTACTCAAACAACTTTGGGTATGAGCCGTGATGATACCGGTGCTATCTTAGACGAATACAGAGCAAAAGGTGTTTATGTTGCTGATCCGTTCGCATCTATCGATGTTGATGGTGTGGGCAAACTCGTTGCTCGTGCTTGTCGTAAAGGTCGTGAAACCAATGCAGACCTTCACTTGGGTGTTTGCGGTGAACATGGTGGTGATCCGAAATCTATTGAGTTCTTCCATCAAGTTGGTTTAGACTATGTATCTTGTTCTCCATACCGTGTGCCGGTTGCTCGTTTGGCTGCAGCTCAAGCTGCTGTTAAATTCGGCAAATCTCGCACAGTAGGTGGGAATGAAGGTGGTTGTTGCTGCCGTAAAGCAAGCTAAAACCGCATATAACAAGCTCATCTAGAGCAAAAATTGCAAAAGGCTGAAAATTCATGTAGGTTTGTCTACACTAAAATTTTCAGCCTTCTTATTTTCACTCTATCTGAACTGTTCTCTGCGGTTTTAGGTAATTGCTTTCGTAGCATAGGCCTTTATCAAACTTTATATGTGCAAGCTCATCTAGAGCGAAAATTGCAAAAGACCGAATGTAAAAAACATTCGGTCTTTTTTGATGATTTATTTGTTGTTTGTGATTTTTTGACAAAATATGTAAATATATTGTTGACGAATTTTGTCTAAAGTGGTATGATGTGAGCAATTTGATATTATGAATATTTATTAACCAGAGGCTCGTCGTTGTTTATTAAAAAAACACAAGTTAAATAGCGATGATCCTCATAAAACCAAAAACCCACCAAGATGACAGGACTTGAAAATCTAGCGGTATTGCCGTCAATAGCCGGTGTTCCGCAACTCTCCTCTTCCAAGAAGGAGCATCAATTTTCGCCGAAAAGCGAGGCAGAATTGTTTGTAACTTCTTACAGGTTACAGCAGTTTTGCGAACGAAATAATGTTCCGGAGTACGGTTGCGTAATGCAACTGGTGAGAACATTAGACAGGAAGTTTTCGGAGATTTCTGATGATGAACTTTACGATTACTTCAGGATTATCATTAATCCTAAAGATGTAACCATCTTCAAGAACTCCCTTCACTCGGTAAAAAAGAAAGGTATAAGAGCTGAGTTCACTCAGTCATACCTTATCTACAAAACCGATAAAGGTTACTGGAAGGCTGAGCTACTGCTGAAAGATGGTGATGAGTTATCTAAGAAAGCTGTTGAAGCTGCTTTTGATAGGCTTGGAGGCGAAGAAACCGTTGGCGAAGTCAAGCTGGTTGAACTCAAAATTAATGGAGTTAAAACCGTTGCTTGGTTACAGCATACGCTTGCCGGTGTCGTTGACAAGAGTTTAGTTTGTTTGCCGGATGGCGGGCAGCTGATGATTGTCAGAGACGACGAGGTTGAAATGCATCCAATCTCAAAGGAGAGAGTCGTAACTCCTTATAATGCTTACGATATAAGTGAAAGCTCGTTAACCAGATTATAAATTATGAACAAATGGAGCTTTAATTTTCCAAAGTCACTCAGTGATTTTGGAAAGGGGGTAGGTTCGTTGGCAGCTTTTGCGACAGCCATTGCTAAGGACAACAAAATCCTAGAGGAGAATCAGGCTGATTTCATTGAGCTTTTACGCTCAGTGGCGGAAGAAGAAGTCTTATCTTCCAATCAGCGAGTGGCACTTCTCCGCTGTTGGGGAATGCTTGCTGAGCCGGTGATGCAGTCTTATCTGATGGAGACTGCATCAGTGGAGCAGGACATTTGGTTGTCCAAGTGTTTTGATCCGGCAATGAAGTGGCTCATCTGCGGAACTTGGGAGCGAGAAGAGTTTGAAAAGCTCTTTGGTAAAGCAATTCCTGAGTTGGCAGAGAAATATCCGCTGCTTGTTCAGCAGATTGGAGGATACATGAGGGCTAAAAATGCAGAAGCTCTCAAGGTGTCTGAGGCAAAAAAAAGATATGAGGAGATGTATACAAAGATGTCTTCTCTATAAAAAAATAAGAGAACGGTTCGTGCCAATGGTACGGACCGTTTTCTTATTGCTGAAGTATGGGGATGCTCGGGTCAAGCCCGCGCATGACTAATACGAAAGTAATTAAAAAAACAAGCCCGAGCATGACTAATGCGAAAGTAATTAAAAAAAACAAGCCCGAGCATGACTAGAAGTGAAGTAATAAAAAACAAGCTTGAGTATGAATAAAAAAGATAAAGTGAAACTAAAATGAATAATGAGATGGTAGAGGTATTTTTATTAAGTTAACTTTTTTAGTCACTCTCGGGCTTGACCCGAGAGTCTAATTTAATCCCAAAATGTTGTAATATAAATCATTCCATTGCGGATTAAAGTTATTTATCAAATCATTTTTCCATTTTCGAGAATAATGTTTTAAGTTTTTCTCTCGTTGAATTGCGGTTATTTCATTATCATGACATTCATAATAAACAAGTTTTGTCAGATTATATTTTTTAGAGAATCCATCTATTATCTTATTTTTATGTTCATATATTCTGCGAATTAAGTTATTTGTTACGCCTATGTATAGGGTTGTATTATTTTTATTGGTAATGATATAAACATACATATTTTTCATGATTAAATTATAAGTATTACTGTTTTGGGGTCAAGTTTTTATTTTCTTAAAAAATGATAATTGTAAGATAGATACTTGTGGTGAGTTTAATATGAGCAAAAAAATGATGTTTATAATATGGGGATGCTCGGGTCAAGCCCGAGCATGACTAATACGAAAGTAATTAA
>JAZNVJ010000202.1:0-5131 GCA_045592765.1 Alphaproteobacteria bacterium
ATCAAAATGGCCAAATATTTTGGAATGAAAACAGTTTATATCTGTAATCAAGAAACAAAAGTTGCTGAAGCTGCCTATATTTTTCCGGATATAAATAGTGCATTAAATTTTTTATTTTAAGATTTTAATACTTCATTAAATTTAGCTGTTTTATATTAAACTCAAGTTTAACTGTTTTCTTGAGGCTGCAATGTTACAATATATTTTTAATCTGCTATCTGCTCCGGAATACTTAAATACCATAAGTTCTCGTTGTTTTATAGCGTTTTTTATTTCTCTTATTTTATCTTTGTGTTTTGGTGAAAGAATTATAAACTTTTTGCATCAACACCAAAAAAAAGGACAACCCATAAGGGAATGCGGACCTCAAAGTCATTTGCAAACTAAAAAAGGCACGCCTACAATGGGAGGAGTACTTATTTTAGGCAGTTCACTTTTATCAATTTTCATTTGTGCAGACTTAAGTAATATTTTTGTGTGGGTTTTGGTTGCAGTGTTGGCAGTATATGGCATTGTTGGTTTAATTGATGACTATACTAAAGTTCATAAACAAACCTCTAATGCAATGACGGCAAAAATGAAACTCTTGCTACAATTTTCTACGGCATTAGCAGCGGTTTGGGTCGTGTCTATGCAGTTTCCGGAGAGTAATAGATTTGAAATAACTTTTCCTTATGTGTTTGGATTATCTTTAGATTTATGTTGGTTTTATATTCCTTTCGCCATGGTGGTTGTTACCGGAGCGTCAAATGCGGTTAATTTAACTGATGGACTTGATGGACTGGCTTCGGGATTAATGATTTTGGCATTGCCTGTATTTTTAGTTATCGCTTATATTTGCGGTTCAGAATGGGTTAATGATTTTTATCTTACACCAATTTCTGGTGGAGCAGAGGTGGCAATCACTTGCGCTGCTGTAATAGGTGGATGTTTGGGCTTTTTATGGTTTAATTGTGCGCCGGCAAAAGTTTTTATGGGAGATACAGGTTCGTTAGCTTTGGGAGCATATTTAGGGACGGTTGCCGTTATTCTCAAACAAGAAATACTGCTTGCAGTAGTTGGTTTGGTTTTTGTTATTGAGGCGATATCGGTAATGCTACAGGTTTATTGGTTTAAGTATAGTGGAGGCAAAAGAATATTCAAAATGGCACCTATACATCATCATTTTGAACAATGTGGCTGGCCCGAAACTAAAGTGGTTATAAGATTTTGGGTTGTCGGTTTTATTTTAATGATACTAGGATTTATGGCAATAATTCATAATTAAGGTTAGTCAGGTGTTTGCATTTTCTCGAAATAATCGTAGCCTTTTATCTAATTGGTGGTGGACTGTAGACAAACCACTTTTGATAATGATTGCTTTAATTGTTGCGATAGGTATGGTGTTAACTTTTTCTGCATCTCCGGCAACTGCAGCTCGTATTAATTTAGATAGTTTTCATTTTATTAAAAGACAATTTGTTTTTCTTCCGTTGGCTTGTGGGATAATGCTATTATTATCAATGCAAAGCTTAAAAACCATAAGACGTACAGCAGTTTTGGGTTATGTTTTAGCAATCATATTGGTTGCATCCACTCATTTTTTGGGAATAGAAATTAAGGGGGCACATCGGTGGCTTTCTATTGGAGGCTTTGCATTGCAACCTTCCGAGTTTTTGAAACCTACTTTTATCGTTGTTGCTGCGTGGTTGTTTGATGGTCAAAAGAAATATAATGACTTTCCTGGCAATTGGTTGTCAACAGCATTATTTTTATTTACTATCGCCTTGGTTGTTACTCAGCCTGATTTTGGTATGTCTTTTGTTTTGGCTATAATCTGGTTTTTTCAGTTTTTTTTGGCAGGATTGCCGATGTGGTTGGTATTTGGATTAGGAGCTATTTTCGTGCTTGCCATTGGGGGAGCATATATGTTTTTTCCTCATATACAGGTAAGAATTCAGCAGTTTTTTGCATCAGAAAATAATTTGGCTTATCAGGTGAGAAAATCTATGGATGCTTTTGAGAATGGTGGCTTTTTCGGTACTGGTCCCGGAGAGGGAGTGGTAAAGATGCATATTCCTGATGCCCATACAGATTTTATTTTTGCTGTTGCAGCTGAGGAATACGGAATGATTTTGTGTTTGGTTATTATTGCCATATATGCAGCTATTGTAATTAGATCTTTACTTATATCGTTAAAAGATAACAATTTATTTATTATCTTGTCAGCATCTGGATTAGCTGCAAGTTTTGGTTTGCAAAGTATAATTAATATGGCATCAACCATGCATTTGGCTCCCACTAAAGGAATGACGTTGCCATTTATTTCTTATGGTGGTTCTTCATTACTTAGTGTATCTATTGGTATGGGAATGTTGCTGGCAATTACTCGTAAAAATGTTCATGCGGAGGATCAAGATGACTAAATCAACAAATAATAAAAAACCTCTCATTATATTGACCGCAGGAGGAACTGGGGGGCATGTATATCCTGCCGAAGCTTTAGCCGAAGAGCTGCTAGAGCGAGGTTATGAGCTGATGTTGATTACCGATAAGCGGGGTAAAGATAATTATAAGGGTAAATTGGGTGAAATACGTAATATTGCAGTTTTATCTGGAGGAATTGTAGGTAAATCTAAATTATTTAAAGTAAAAAGCCTTTGTAAGACAGCTATTGGGATAATCCAAGCTACATTTATATTATGGAGAGAAAAACCGCAATGTGTAGTTGGTTTTGGCGGGTATGCTTCATTTCCGGCATCAATGGCGGCAATTCTATCCGGTACGGATTTAGTTATTCATGAACAAAATTCAGTAATGAGCCGTACCAATCGTTTTTTGAGTAGATATGCAGAATTAATAGCTCAAAGTTTTCGCCAAGTAAAATATGCCCCAAATAACGATAAAAATATTTTATGTGGTATGCCTATTAGAAGTTCTATAGCTTCGTTATTTGATAACTCTTATCCATCATGCAATAATGGAAAAATGCAGCTTTTGATTTTAGGAGGGAGTCAGGGAGCAAAAATATTTGGTGAGGTAATACCGCAAGCAATAAAAAAACTTGATGAAAAAATTACATCCAATCTGACCATTTATCAACAATGTCGTATGGGAGAAGAGAGGGAGATACTGTCATTATATAAAGGAGTTAAATCCAAAGTTATTGTTAAGCATTTTTTTGATAATATGGCGGAATTATATGCATCTAGCAATATTATTATTACTCGTTCGGGGGCTTCATCAATATCAGAAATTGCAGCCTCTGGAGTTCCATCAATATTAGTTCCTTTACCGACTGCAGCCGATGATCACCAAACGTCAAATGCTGCCGAACTTTCTACAGTTGGTGGAGGAGCTATGATAAAGCAATCAGATTTTAATGCGGATAAATTAAAAGACATTTTAGAAGAATGGATACAAAATCCCGATAAACTTGAAAAAATGTCTATAGCTGCAAAAAATGTCGCTATTGTTGATGCTTCCAAACGTTTAGCGAATGCAATAGAAAACAGGATTATTAAACACAGGGGAGATAGATGATGTTTGGTTTGAGTAAGCAAAAAAAAGGCTTAATTGCATTATTGCCGGAGGTAAGGGGAAAATATCTCAGTAACGAGCCAATGTCTCGTCATACATGGTTTGGAGTTGGCGGAGCAGCAGAGGTAATGTATTATCCCGAAGATAATGATGATTTAAGCTGGTTCTTGAAAGCTAAACCATACAACTTACCAATAAGCGTTATTGGTGGTGGTTCTAATCTGTTGGTGCGAGATGGCGGTATTCCTGGCGTTGTTATAAAGTTGGATAGTAAGTTTTACAAAAAATGTACTATAGGTAAAGGGGAAATTACTTGTGGTGCAGGTATGAGAAATTCAGAGTTAAAAAAAATAATGTTAGACAATAAATTGGGGGGGCTTGAATTTCTAACATCCATTCCCGGTCATTTGGGTGGGGCAGTAAAAACCAATGCCGGATGTTTTGGTAAAGAACTAAAGGATGTACTGGTTAAAGTGACCATAATAAATGGCGAAGGAAAGGTAAGAGATGTTCCTGCCACAGATTTATCATTAGGTTATCGTAGTAGTTTGTTTCCTGACGATTGGATTATTACCGCATTAACTCTAAAAGTAGAAAATAAAGATGCTAAAGAAGTTTTACAAATAATCAACGAGCAAAAAGAATATCGTCACAAAACTCAACCTCATAATGTTAGAACTGCAGGATCTACTTTCAAAAATCCCGAAGGTTTGAAAGCGTGGGAATTGATTAAAAAATCAGGATGTGCCGATTTAGCAATAAATGGAGCAAAAGTATCCGAGAAACACTGTAATTTTTTAGTCAACACAGGTAATGCTACTGCTCAAGATATTGAAGACTTAGGCGAAATGATTGTTCAAAAGGTAAAGAATGCAACTTCTATTAATTTAGAATGGGAGGTAAAGCGTATGGGGATAAATAAATAACTATGCCAAAAATAAAAACAATATCATCAAATTCGCCTCAAGTCCGTCGATTGGCCAAAGAATGGCCTTTGCGCCTTACAATAAGTTTGCTTGCATTGTTATTTGTATTAATAATTTCTTGTACTATTTTAATTTTGAGGAATGATGTAGTTGGCAAAAAAATCGATTTGTTGCTTAATGATTTTTATGATTGGTGCGGTACTAAAGGGGTTGTACTTGAAGATATTGTTATTAGTGGTAGAGAGCGAACATCTAAAGAAGATATTATTAAAATATTAGGATTGTCTAGAGGAGCTAATATGCTCAAAATTGATGTATATGATATCAAGCGTCATTTAGAAGAATTACCATGGGTAGCTAGCGCTTCAGTACAAAGAGAGTTCTATCCTAATGTGTTAAATATAGAGATAAAAGAAAAGCAAGTTGTTGCAATTTGGCAAGTTAATGAAAAATTTTATCCTTTAGATGCTAATGGTGAGGTTATAAAAGCCGAATTTAAAGTAACTAAGCCTATTTTATTGATTGTAGGAGCTAAAGCTCCAGAAAACTTCAAACATCTTATAACTAAATTAAAAGAGGTTGATGAAGAATACTTAAAGCGTATAAAGGTTGCCAATTTTATTTCTGGTAGGCGTTGGAACTTAATTATGGATGATATTCGTCAAGGTGTTAAGTCGGATCTAGCC
>JAZNVJ010000203.1:0-5121 GCA_045592765.1 Alphaproteobacteria bacterium
TTCCATTTTAATATCTGCCGCATTAATATAAATATCAACTTCTTCTACCTCAGGTAAAACAGCAACAGTTGCGGCAGAAGTATGTACTCTACCCTGAGATTCAGTTACTGGAACACGTTGCACTCGATGCGCCCCAGACTCAAATTTAAGTTTAGAAAAAACATCTTTACCGCTAATAGATGCTGTAACCTCTTTATATCCGCCAATCTCATTTTCACTGGCATCCATAACTTCAAACTTCCAGCCCTGTAATGCGGCATAACGTTGATACATCTCAAACAAAACTCCGGCAAACAATGCTGCTTCATCTCCTCCTGTTCCCGCTCTAACTTCAAGAATAGCATTTTTTTCATCCTCAGCATCTTTAGGAAGAAGCAAAATTTTTATCTCTTTTTCCAGTTCCGGAAGCCTATCTTTTAATTCATAATATTCAGCCTCTGCCAATTCTCTCATCTCTTTATCAATGGTGGAATCATCCATCATTTCCTTGGCATCTTGCATATCTCGCTCAGTTTTAGTATAAGCTTTTATGGCTTCAACCACCGGAGCTAGTGATGATAGCTCTTTATTCATCTTAATTAATTCATCAGATGAAAGGCCCGGCTCTGAAATAAGAGCTTCAACCTCTTGATGACGAGTTACCACATTTGATAATTTTTCCGCAAAATTCATAACTTTATCCTTACAAAAAAGAGAAAACAGCCACGATAAAAATCGGGCTATTTTCTCAATAAAAAAACCTTAGCTAGTGATTAGCCGAAATAAACTGGTCTAGTTCAATGTTTGTTTTTTTATTAACTCTAGCAACAGGAACTATTTTACCGTTAATATAAACATCAACACCATCAACCTTACCAACTGACAAAACCATCCCCTTACCACCTTCTGGAACAACATATTCATCACCGGCTTGCAAAACTTTGCTAATAAAAAGTGTATCTTTGTTTTTTACCTCAACCCAAGTTTCGTCTTTTATTTTCAACAAAACTGTTGTTTCTTCAGGTTTAGTAGCTGGAACAACTTCAGGTTCTTCAAAAGATTCTTCAGTAATTGTTACTTGTTCATCAACAACTTTCGTATCCTCTGGCTTTTCAGCAATTATTGTTTCTTCAGGAATAACAGCATAGTCCTCAACAACGATAGGTTGCTCTTGTGCTTCAACATTTTCTTCAATTATTATATCGTCAACAACTTCTTCTGAAGGTTGATTTTTATTAAAAACTTGCCATAATACATAGATACAAAATACTGCCAATAAACTAATAAGCAAATATTTTCGTCCTGGAACTGTTGCCTCGGTTTGTGGCTCAAGAACATAAATGCCTTTATTGGTATTAGTGTTAGTTTCTTCTTTATATAATTCAACAATATTGTTACTGTTTAACCCCAAATACTCAGCATATGAGCGAATAAAACCTATACCATACGGAATCGGAGGTATCTCTTTATAATCTCCCTCTTCTATAGCTTCCAAATAAATTCTACGGATACAAAGTTTTTTGGCAACATCCGAAAGGCGCAACCCTTTTTGCTGACGCATTTCTTTTAACAAACTGCCAACTTTGTCAACAGTTTTGCCTGTAGCTTTATTATCATCAGAAGCATCAACCTCTGTAACATCTGAATTTGACTTGCTTTTTTTCACGTTCAATTCCTTCTCATTGCAAATAGACTCGTAACTCAAAGGAATTGTTACATACTTTTTAATAAATTTCAATACCGTGATCATTAGCATAGGATATTAATTGTGGACGAACTGTTTTTTGTCCTGATTTTAACAAAATCCGCATATAATCTTCAATATCCTCAACTTTTACAGAACGAATCATACTTTTTATTTTGCCAAAAGAAGATCCTGATAATGATAAGTTCCGATACCCTAGCCCTATCAACGCAAGAGCTTCTATAGGATTTGATGCCATCTCACCACATACCGAACATGGAACACCGGCAGAATTTGATAAAGCACAAATAGCATATAAAATACGCAAAAATGGAGCTGACAACACATCATATCTTTCGCTCAAACGAGGATTTCCTCTGTCACAAGCAAAAAAGAATTGAGCCAAATCATTGGTACCAACAGATACAAAATCTGCCTCTTTTAATATATCTTCAAGCTGAAACACTACCGAAGGAACTTCAACCATAAGTCCGACATTTACTTTCTTAGGAACTGGATATCCTCTACGAATCGCCTTGTCTAGCTCAATCATCAGGGTTTCTTTGGCTTCTTGAAACTCCGACAAATTTGATATCATCGGAAACATTACATTTAGCTCTTTACCAACAGCGGCACGTAAAAATGCTCGTATTTGCTTGCGCAAGATTGCTCTACGATCTAAAGTTATGCGAATCGAACGCCAGCCAATGGCTGGATTGTCTTCTCCACTATAGCTCCAATATGGTAATAGTTTATCTGAACCCACATCAAGGCTACGAAAAATAACTTTTTTACGTCCAGCCTTATCCATCAGTTCTTTGTAGTTTTGGGTTTGTTCTTCAACATCGGGCATAGAGTATGATGACATAAACGGAATTTCTGTACGATAAAGACCTATACCGTCACAATTAGTGCTGGCAATATAATCCAAATCAAATGCTAAACCGACGTTAAGATATAAATTTACTCTTACATCATCTTTAGTCTTGGAAGGAAGTTTACGCAGAGATGCTAGTTTTTTTTGTAATTTTTCTTTTTCGAGCATTTGCTCTTTGAATTTTTGACAAACCGGTATGCTCGGACGAATATAAACATATCCTTCCTCACCATCGACACCTAAAAGCTCTCCACTTTTTATTTCGCGATAAATTCCTTTAATCTTAGCAACAACAGGTATTCCTAAAGCTTTTGCCACAATAGCAACATGCATGGTTGGAGTACCATCTTCGATTATAAGTCCTCTTATTTTGGCATAATCATAATCCATAAGGTCGGCAGGCCCCATTGTCTGAGCCACAACAATCAAATCATCACCATTTATGATCTCTGAGAGTTTTTGATCACCACTTAAATACCCTAAAAGTCTATCGGCAATATCTCTTAAATCATGAAGACGTTCTTTCATATAATTATCTGATGTGCCGGAAAGACGTTTCCACATATCTTCATATGCTCGCTCAACTGCAGCTTCGGCGGTGAGCCCCCCTGAAATATTATCACTTATTCTTTTTAGCCATCCTTTATCTTTGGCTAGCATACGATAAGCGTCCAAAATATCTACGTGTTCTCCCATACCTAATTTGGCGGAATCGAATTTTTCATCCAAATCAAGGTTCATCTTAGCGTGTGCTTCTTCAAGCTTTTTTTGCTCTTTTTCTTTATCTTCGGCAATAATTTTGGTTACAGCTTGGCGGCGGCGATGAACTACGGCAATGCCTATACCATAACCTTTACTCAAGGACATCCCCTTAAATTTTTCTTTGATATTGCCATCTTTAGTCTGCGAAACTTCTGTAACATCAATTGTTTGATTTATGTCCGATGTTTCCATTTTTCCACCAATCAGAACTTTAATCTTGAGATTTTTAACATATTCTCTATATTGCCTACATATAGGTAAAAACTTAATTAAAAAGGGATAAAAAATGGCAAATTTATATAAAAGAGGAGATAATGATTCTCGCCCTTGGGGAACTTGGGAAGTTTTGGAATCTGAAAATAATTTTTGCATAAAAAGAATTAAAGTTATTCCGGGCGGAAAATTATCCTTGCAATTACATCATCATCGTAGTGAGCATTGGGTTTTGGTTAAAGGCGAGGCTCTGGTTACTTTAGGCGACGAACAAATAATCAAAAAAGCCGGTGAAAATGTTTTTATTCCTCAAGAAATGAAGCACCGAATCCAAAATGATAGTTCTTCGGATGTAGAGTTTATTGAGATACAAATTGGTGAAAATCTTGATGAAAATGACATTGTGCGTTTAGAAGATGTATACGGAAGAGCATAAAAATAAGATATTGACTATCTGGGTAAGAACAAATACTATCGGCATATAAATTAACAACAAGTATAAAGAATGAAAAAATGAATTTTACAGATTTAGGATTGAGTGAGCAAACAATTAAAGCCATTGATGAGCTTGGCATCAAGAAACCAACCACTATTCAGGCAGATGTTATTCCATCTATTTTGGAAGGAAAAGATATTTTTGCCATAGCCCCTCAGGGTTGTGGTAAAACTATGTCTTATGTTTTGCCAATTTTAGATATCATTAATCGCAAAAAATCTCAAACAATTTTGATTATTACTCCTAACTCCAGTAGCGCCGTTATGATTTCTGATCAACTGGCTATTTTTAATAAATATCACACTGAAGATGAGAGTACCCCAGAAAAAGAAGAAGAAGATGTTAGCAAAGAGGCTAATGTTATTATCGGTGCTCCGGATTTGTTGCTTGAAGTGGTTGATGCAGGAAAAGCGGATATTTCACAAACAGATGTCTTGGTAGTTGATGATATAAATCTGATTAAGAAAAACAAACAACTTGAAAATTTGGAAAAGATTTTATCACTTTTGCCAGTGGAAAAACAAAATATTGTCTATACGAATCGTAGGTCTAAAGAAACACAAAATATTTTGGAAAAAATTCTTAAGACACCTGAAGAAATAAAGGTTGATAAAAATAAAGAGCAAGAAGCTCAGTTTTCGGCAAAACAAACAACACAGCATCATCAGAAAAAGAATAAACAAACGTTTTCGGCAATAATAGATGATGAAGCAGTGAAAGTTGCTAATAAAAATAGAGCCTTTAATGGAAAAGTTCCCGGATTTATCCTTGTTAAAGGTATTTTGGCCGAAGAAAATGATTAGTCATTAGTTATTAGTCATTAGTTATTAGTGATTAGTCATTAGTGATTAGTCATTAGCAACAAAGCAATCTCGGCTGAATCCCAACTGTCATTGCGAGGAGCATTAGCAACGTGGCAATCACAGCTACTTTTTTATTTTGCCGAGATTACTTCACTTCGTTCGTAATGACATTTTTTTCTATTTTGCCGAGATCCCTCGACTGCGCTAGCGCTCCGCTCGGGATGGCAATAAAGGGGGAACTCGGGGTGTACTCAAACTCTTCTAAGTCATTTGTCATTTCGAGGAGCGTTAGCGGCAAAGCAATCTC